>JAUNBF010000031.1 GCA_030527185.1 Planctomycetia bacterium
AAGCCCCCGCCCATCTCGCCACTTTTTTGAGCCGGATTCCCCACTCAACCAAGGCAGCTTTCGGCGTTTTCGGCTCGTTTGCAGGTAGGGACGAAACTTCTCTCTGTAACTGTCTGCGCAGTTCCTCTAGACCTAATGGATTATCTTCGTCATTATCTCGTACCAGGGCGGCCATTTCGCCAAACGTCAATTGTTTGCAATCATGGAGTTCCATTAAATAGGGTTTCGCTTTCAGAATATTGTAATCCCCGTGTGCGATAAATAACAACAAGTTGGTTTTTACTTCACTATCGGCGGCAAGCTGTCTTAGAAATTCTCCAGCGTTATCCGTTGCACAATAGGATTCCCCTGTTCCAGTAACGCTTCCACTCAATTTACCAACCAAGAACCGTTCCTTCCAACAAACCTCTGTCCATGGGTTTCTTACGACATATTCCAGATAATACACTCCTTCCTCTGCTTGAAATGTGATTTCATTTTGAGATTCAAAATCCTCTCTTTCAAGCTGTTCCACGCAGTTTTTTTCGTCGTGGTAAAAATTCCACCAATAATCATTGCGGTTTATTACGTCAAAAACGTCGCTGTTTTCCTGATAATAAATTTCTCGTCGTTGGTCGTATGTTAAATCCTTCTTTCGGACAAACTCCACACTCTCCGCGCTTGTTTTAATCCCGCAAATCAACGGCACTTTATCCGCAGGAATTTTTCCCATTGGGATATAAGTTCGGTAAAATTCAAATTCTGGCCCAAACTCTGTAACTATGAAACAATATTCCTTTAAATCGTTACGTTCTTCCCACGGTATCCAACCCATTTGTACCCTCCCTTGTGTCTCGCGTAATACCTATTCGACGCTCTGCATTATAACGCAACCCGTTGAAAAGTCAAGAGTTAGTATCTTGCAATCGAAAAAAGATGATTGAACTTTTCGTAGAATCGGCGTTCAGAATGCCGGTGGACGCTTACCCCTGCCGAAAATGCCTGCGGCTCATGTCAAGAATGTGCTAACCCTGCCCAAAGAAAGAAGTTGCGTTGCCGGATGCTGTTTCAGAACTGCCTACGGCTTTCCATCAATTGCCGCAAGCCGCAGGCCTTTCCGGGGGCAAAACAGGGGCTAAACAGTCCTAAAAATTCGCACGGTCAATTTTTCCATTTCGGTTAATGGGTCACAACGGCTTCCGTCAAACTCCCTCCCAAGCCGTGTTTCAAGCTCCCCAAACGCCTTCAACGCCCGTTCCGGTGGAATGGCTGAAAAATCCTCATCTTCCAACCGCATTTCCAGTTTCTCAAGAATGACGTTCAGCCGCTCCAGCCTTCTTTCCTCGGTTATCCTAAATTTTCCCGCAGGCTGTCACGATGAATCTTAACCGCCTCGGCAACCTCCGCCTTGAGTTCCCCACCCCATCGAATTGCCGTTTTCCGGTCAATCCCAAGTTCTTCGGCAATTTTAGCAAAATCCAGCCGCTCGCCCGCAGTTCAAGGAATCCTTCACGCTTCCCGTTGTCGTACACGCCCACCTCCCTTTTCTCGGAAATCTGGTCTCCGAAAACTCAATCCCTTTCCTGCCAACCTACCAATATTTTACCCGATTCCACGAAAATCACAAGCCCCTTTTTACGTGCCGAGGATGTTCCGTCTGGCCTCCGAAAACTCCCCGAAACCCACCGGGTTCCTGCCGGGTTTCAGGTCGCTAACATAGCTACCTGTTGCTTGTCTCCAAAATGACAAAATGCCAAACCCCTATACTTTTGACATTATGACAAAAAACGCTCAAACCCGTAAAAACAAGGATAAAACGATTCTCATAATTATTTGACAATTTTGTCAAAATGAGAATTTTACCCACCCTAACACGACCCTGGCTTCCTATTTTATCCATCTTCCACCCTCTCCCGAAAGAAATGGAGCGTGTACGTACTATGCTCGCACTGCAAGAAACATCCCTAGTTTTCCAGCTTGTTGCTAACTCCTCTAACCATACTCCTTATGCTCTTATCCTTTGTATCAGGGTCGCACCAAACGTTTTCCGTAAGGTCATCCAGTGTAGCTCTCTCCCGTTCCACGATAAAAGCCAAAATCCTCAATTGCAGCCTCGTAAGCCCCTCCACACGCTTTCCGTCAATCAGGATAGTATTTTCATCCACCACCAACGCCCTCGTCGGCCTCCGGCTTCTTTCTATCTCCATTTTCATCAAGCACACCAGCCTATAATCCGCCCTGAAACAGTTTCCAACCTTTTGCACTGATGAAACAAAATCTCCGAAAGTATCCCCCTGAATGATTCCCATCTCCCGACTCATCGACCCACCCCCTTTCCTGCCGCCATCTCTGTCCTTTGCCGTACCAGCCTCGCCAGCACATCCGCCACCTCCAGTTGTCTTTCAGAATCCATCAGCAAGAACAGTTCCAGAATCTCCCTTTTAATCGTCTCAATATTCAAGTAGCCCCCATCCCCTTCGTCATTTTCTAAAAAGCCGTGTTTTATAGGGTCTTCTTGATATGGTTCCAACCCCTCCGCTGCTAGTGAGGATGTGTTTTCGTCCTTGAAATCTACCGTAGCTCGTTTTTTACGGGCTGTCGTTGAGGTGGGCTGCTAACCCATGGAGACTGATTAGCGGGATCGAAAGACGTAAGGGATAATTTCTTTAATACTTGGGTTTCTACTTTTTTCTTTTCCAATCCATTGGGTATCTCTCCTGCCTTCTGGCGAATCATTCAGGATTTTTAAATTTTGCATAGAATTAAGTCGATGAATAAATAGAAGAGTTCATTATGTGTTTATTTTGCGATAAAGTATCATTTTATACAGACAACGAAATTACGAAACGAACTTTGGGGGACTTGGTTTGGTTTTCCTGAAACTGAACGTAAAAACCCGTAGAGCCACGAAAAAACTTTACAAACGCCGCAATGAAATTGAACGCAACCTGTTGAGATTAAAGTTCTTCCATCCATACCATCATGATTATTGAAAAACACTGTATTTGCCTTGGCGATGAATTTTTACGATCCGTTGTGCGAACACGCCCCCTGGTATGGAAGTGTTCTCAAGGCTTTCAAAACGACGCTCGCGAAAAATACTCTCACTGCCTGAAGGCGGTGAAGGTGTTCCGTTTCCCCGGATTTTAAGATTTTTCCCAATCCATTTTTATTCTTGGAAAAAGAATTGTTATGAAAAAGAATTCCCATCTTCTGAATATTGTCCTTTTTCAGCCCGAAATTCCTCACAATACCGGTGCCGTCGGAAGAACCTGCGTGGCCTTGTCGGCTAAATTATGGCTCGTTCGTCCCATGGCATTCCAGATTACGGACAGAAATCTCAAGCGTGCCGGACTCGATTACTGGCAATATCTCGACTGGGAAATGGTGGATGATTGGAACGCGTTAAGGGAACGTCTCCCCTCTCTGGAACGTTATTTCTTCTTCACCAAAAAAGCAACACATTCCTATCTGAAAAAAACGTACTTACCGGGAGATACGCTGGTTTTCGGAAGCGAAACGAAAGGGATTCCCGATTCCTTCCGGGAAAAGTATCCGTCCCAATGCGTCCGCATCCCGATTCGTCCGCAAGTCCGCAGTCTGAATCTTTCCGTCAGTGTCGGCATTGCAGCCTACGAAGCTTTTCGGCAAATCTCCCTCACCTCCGACTTCTCCTGATATTCCCCCACCTACTCCCCCCACTCGCAAACGGGGGTCGGCGTATGAAAAAACAGGCAAAATAGGTTGATTTATTCAATACATTTTTCATTGGCATTCAAAAACATCTCGATTATTTCTGATACAAGTTTTCTACTGAGGAAAGCTCGTAGCGGGACGTGATTGATGGGCATGACGCGGTCGTAGGTGTTCAAGGTGGAAAGGGCGGCGCGGCGGAAAATGAGGAGATTTTCGAGGCCGTTGCCCGTCCGGCTGCGCTGGGCATCTTCGCGACAAACGAGGTCCAGACGCCAGCGCAGATTGTTTTCAAACGACCAATACGAACGGATGTAATTCACGATGGCACGGCTGTTTGATGGCGAAAGGCTCGTCAGGTAATAACGGGTCGTAATACTCGTTTTATCCTTTATTTTACGGGATGAAGTCACGCTCACAAAACCCCGTACGTTTTTCCATCACTTCTCTCCTGGGAACTTTCCGTGTTTGATATATATGAATTTTGCAACGTCTGTGGATATGATCGAAAGTGGCATGAGAGTATATTTGATTATTGTTCAAAGTGCATATTGCACAGTACAATAAGTGCCCTTCTGCTTTGCACGCAATGCAAAAATCAACTCCCCGCCAGTCTCGTCAACCGCCTCCGCAATAATTTTGTAACAAAAACCCGCGTCCGCTGTCAAAACTTTTCTTTTTAGGTCAAAAACTTTCAAAAGTTCCTTCGTAACCTCGATTTTGCCCACCTCTATTTCACCCTTTTTTTCCGTCGAAGCCACCCCCAACGACAAGCCCAGCCGCGAACACCAGCGTGAAACCGAGTGCAAAATTTTGTTCCCCGAATGCGTGTAAAAATCGATCACGGGCTTGCCGTCCATGGCAATATGGGAGGTGTCGATCGACGAGTCTGATTCTCCGATGAGCCTTGAAATTACGGACTCAAACGTACCTTTGAGGAACATCGAAAGTACCCGCCGGAACGTGTCCCGCGACGGCGTTTTCCCCTCCGGCAACCGCGTGTACTGCCGCGGCCACTCCGTCTCCATCTCCGCAAAACGGCCATTTGTGTGAACGACTTGACTTGGCAAATCATCGCCGCGAACGCAATAAATAGAATATCGCACAGTCAATACCGCACCTTGTTCGCCGTCCGCAAATCGACATCTTTGATTTCCTCATTAATTTCCTTGACACGTTTTTCAAAACCGTTCTCGACCTCCCGAAATCCCTCATTACGAATAACGTCCAAAAAACTCTCCTCGTCTTACAGTTGACGAATTTTCGCCCCAACCTTACTCATTTTGTCTATTTTAATTCTCACTTCTCTGAATCTTTTCCACTATTCTTCGGCAAAATAAGCTCCAGAACGTTAATCGTTATATCTTACCCAGTTCATGCGACGGCTCTGCACTCGCAAACGGGGAACGTTGCGGGGAGATGTTCGGATCGGGCATTGAAAATTTTTGAATACATTGTTGTACGTGGCGAAAAATGGGAACTTACGAAAAATTCTTGAAATGATTCAAAAGGAACTTTTGGCCGATGTCGACCTGTCCGTTTTGTCGCTGGATAGCGCTTGTGTTAAAGTGCAACGGCCAGCCGAGGAAAAAAGTTTCCAAAGAACCCGCCAGGTGTAGAGTCGGCAATACCAACGTTCGGGGTGGGCGTAGTGTTGGGAAAATTTTTGCAAAATTCTTCGCGTTTCCTGATGAAAAAGGAGCCGACGGCGAATTTCCTTTTCGTCGAGGCATGTGAAGGGGGATTCGGTGAGGAGGGGGCGTTTGGCAGGAACGGGAATCTCCTGCGGACGGATTTTTCTTTCGTAATGATAGCATTGCCCAGCCGTTTTGCGACGTTTCCGGGCATTTTTTGCCTGAGCGAGAAAAACCTGGGAGGGGGGGAGGATTCCTCCCTGCAAGTTCCCTTTCTGAAACCCCGTTTCGAGAATTTCGGAAATTTCGGGATGCCGGGAAATGACCAGGTTGGTTCCACGCGGATCGGAAACGAACGGTTCTACCAACGCTTCCATAAACGTCGCGTCGGCCAGTTCCGAAAAAAGATCGTCGCAAAGGAGACACGACTTCAGATTCCCGATACCGAAGAGATAAAAGAAGCCCAAAATACCTTGGGCGCGAATTGAGCGGGAATTCCTGGAAAAGGCGGTGGTGACACACGTATCCGCCGCGTTTTGAGCTTTTTTCTTATTTCGATAACAGATTCCCGACCGATTGTCTCCCAACAGGACGGTGAAAAAGTCTGCCCGATGGAGAGACGCACAACCGCCACAAGCCAAGCTTAGGATGTAGGGCATTCTCGACCTCCATCCCGGCAATCTCTTTTCCGCCAGCCGCAATGCCTTCACGACACACGGCAGTGCCACCACCGCGTACCGTTGAGCGGGGGCGTGGAGGATTTCCCGCAGAAGAGAACCCCACGTCATGGTGTGGTAAACCGAGCCGTGAGCCTTGAAAAGAGCTTCTGGCCGCGTCACTTTTTGCAGCCGAAACCACGGACGTTGGGGAAGAGGTTCCGCGACGATGGCCGCGTCGATTTTCCCGCGACGAAACAGTTCTCGCAAAACGGCGGTCGTCAGGCCACCTGAAGGGGAATGTTGCCGTTCTTCGGTGTCCGCCACCGCTCCGTAGTACGTCTGGTGAAACCATCCCAGAAAGTCCTCCCAACGAAAATCTTCCTGCGACGCAAACCGTTCATTTCCAAGGGTTTCCTCATTTTCCCGCGTTACACCGCTATAGGGGCAGACTTGCAGGCAGAGGCCACACGAAGTACATTTTTTCTCTGTCTGCGAAGGTCGGTATTCACCGATTTCCGTCTCGGCCATTTCCAGACACCCGGCCGGACAAACCGCACTGCACACACCGCAATTACAGCAATAGCCCCACGGCAGTACCTGGTGAAGAACATTTTTCATAGTTTTCCCATCATCTCCTGGAGGTATTCACCGTTTTTCCATGCCAGCGTCCGCATTTCAGGAATTTTTTGAGCCAGAGTGGATTGAATCGCAGATTTTTCTTGCAACAGGGCATGGATTTTGGTGGGAAAGGACTTTTCATCCAGTTCTGAAAAAGGAACCATCCATGCCTCATGCCCGAACAAGTCACGGTTGATTCCGCGAGATTTGATGGAATAACCGATACTGAACGTCGGGACACCGGAAGAGAGAGCGGCAATCGTGGCGTGCGTTCTGACTCCGATAAACGCGACGAGTCGGGAAATCACCCACTTGATTTGCGTGCAATCATCCTGACGGGCATCGTAAAGAAACGTTCGTTTTTGATACGCGGAGGGAAGTTGGGCATGTAACTCCTGTAAAAAGAAGAAATCGTGATTGTCGGGAAAAATTTCCGGCTCCATCATGACATGAGGAATCAAAATGAGTGGATAATCCAGACGTTGGAGCAAATGAACCACCAGAGAGACCATCCGATCCATCCATTGCGAACGTGGTTTTTGGATATAACGCATCAACAAAGGGGAAAGATTCAGCCCCACCGCCCCCTTTTCCAATATTTTCCGCAAGGTGTCGGGAAAAGCTTTCGGAGGACGAACAGGAAGCAGAAAAGCGGGGTCTGCCACCTGAAAAACATTCTCCGAAATGTCCAGAGAGTGCAAATATTCGAGTGAAAGCGACTCTCGCACCAGAATCAGGTGGAGGGATCGAAGAAGTGACTGCATTTTACGTTCCAGCGACCGGGAACGGGAAAAAGGCCCCACCGAAGCTCCCCACAAAACGGTGGGAAAGTGCCGCCGTGCCGCATAATGAAACGGTTCCGTAAAAAGGTACAACGCCAGTTTTCCATAATCCATCGACCAGTTGTCTCCTCCCAACGCCAACAAAAGACCGGGATTTTGGGCACGTTCCAGATTTTTGATGAATTTCTTGACTTTCATGGGGGCGGGAAGACCCCAAAATTGACAGCCACACAAGTTCGCTCCCCAAAGATAAAACGCAAGATTGCGTCGGGGGGAAATTTCATAAATTTGCGGATATTTTCCCTCCGGACTTGCAATCAGCAAAGGATTGCGGTCGTGAAAAAGATTGGCATGAACATACGTCGCATGGGGAAAATAACGTTCCAGAATCATGGTGGTCGTCATCTGTAACGCCTGGCACCCCCGATTGGAAACGTGATTATTGCCGTGAAGAAGAATGGTTTTCTGCATATCCGCCGCAACTCCTTTCCGTGAGCCTCTTTACAAAGAAGAGTTAAAACGAATGTGAAGAATCCCGTTAGTCAAACGGATTCCGGGAAGTCGAGCGAAAAATCCCATCCAGCCCCAACGTTCTTTGGCAAAGTCGAACAGATACCACGCGTGGAGGAACTGAATTCGCGGGTGCCATGCTTCCAGTGCCGCCCGGTCAGGCCGCCAGCCCCAGCGAAAGTCGAGCGAATCGGAAACTTTTTTCAAGGCATCGTGATAACGTCCCCTTCCCACCAGACGGTAATCGGTCACTTCCAAGAGCATTTCCGCTCCGGGAAAACGTTCCGCCAGATTCCGCAACAATTGTCGAACCTCCTCTTCGGAAAAATACATCAGCAGACCTTCCGCAATCAAAAGGACGGGGCGGGAATCGTGGGGAATGGCGGACATCCAATCCTGTTCCAGAACGGAACCTGCCCAAAAATGATAGTGTTCCGATTCTTCAAAGAATTTTCGGCGAATGGCAATCACTTCCGGCAAATCCAGATCGTACCAGTCCACCCCCTCTCGCCGACAGCGTAAAAAACGGGTGTCCAACCCCGCTCCCAGATTGATTACGATGGCCTGCGGGTGTTGAGCCAGAAAAGCCAGGACTTCCCGGTCGAGCAAAAACGTCCGTACCGCCACGGCAGTCTGAGAAACCTGGGCACGCGAAAATTTTCCAAAATCGTAGTCAATTTGCGAAAGCATCGCCAAGCTCTGGGGGTCACGAACCAGGGCGTCCTGCTTTCGTGTCTCTTCCGCTCTGCCCCAGAGTGGAATGAGGAGCGTTTCCGAAATTTGGGGAAGATCGAATTTCATAGACCAATTTCTTTCTGCGTCAAAAAGGGGATATAAGGCGAAAAAAGCTAGTTTTGTTGTACCGTTTCCAGGTGGATTGTCAAGGAGAAGAAAATCTTTCCCAGGGAAATCTGTAGACGGAAAGAGGTTGGGAGAATCGTTTTAAAAGGAGTAGAAAAATTCAGGAAGAAACGTCAAAAAAATATTTTTCAGGAGCCTTTTTCCCCGACAAAAAAAAATTCCACCGGCATTTTCTGAAAAAACACCGGCGGAACTTTTTCTTAAAAAGAATGGTTAGAGTGCGTTATTTATTGTCAAACGCCGCGTCGAAAGCCACTTTACTCGGCGCGAAATCCATATCACGCACAAATCCGACCGCTTCCCGAGCGCCATGTTCCCGATCCATGCCGCAATCTTCCCATTCGACGGAGAGCGGCCCCTGGTAGTCGATGACGTTCAATTCGCGGATGATTTCCTCAAAATTGACACCGCCACGACCCGGCGAGCGGAAGTCCCACCCCCGACGACGGTCGCCGAAGTTGAGGTGACTGGCCAGAATGCCCGATTTGCCGTTGAGCGTCACGATCGCGTCTTTGACATGGACGTGGAAAATCCGATCGGGGAAGGCACGGATGAATTCCACCGGATCGACACCCTGCCAGAGAAGGTGGCTGGGATCGAAATTGAACCCAAACGCCGGATGACCATCCAGAGCTTCCAACGCGCGCTGCGTACTGTAGAGATCGAACGCAATTTCCGTCGGGTGAACTTCCAACGCAAACTTCACGCCGCATTCCTGAAAGACATCCAGCACCGGAATCCAGTATTCCGCCAGCGCCTTGTAGCCATCGTCAATCCAACTCTGCGGAACGGGCGGGAACGAGTAAAGCCACTGCCAAATGCCGGAACCGGTAAAGCCGTTGACAACGGAAACGCCGAATTTTTGAGCCGCACGAGCCGTCAGTTTCATTTCTTCGATAGCACGTTCCCGAACACCTACCGGATTACCGTCCCCCCAGACGTAATCGGGGACAATCGTCTTGTGCCGGGCATCCAGCACGTCGCAGATACACTGTCCGACGCAGTGATTGCTTATCGCCCAGCAATCCAGACCATATTGATGCAGAGCCGCCCGCTTGTTATCGCAATAACTGTCGTCTTCGAGTGCTGCGCGGACGTTGAAATGATCGTTCGGATGATACCCTGTGCAGTTCAATTCCAGGCCATCGTAACCGTAGTCGCTCATTTTCTGCGCGAGTTCATCGAATGGCAAATCGCCCCACTGTGCGGTAAACATCGTAACTTTTCGTGCCATATTGTTGTCTCCCAATTTACTGGAACCTGAAAAACCAGGGATTTTGGTACTCGATTGACCCGTGCCAATCGAAAAAACTTCCCTCTTCCGTCAGTATGGCACACTCTCCTCAGGAAAACAAGGGGGAGGGGCACACTCCCCAAAAGTTTACACGAAAACATTACGGGAAGCTGGCTGGCTGGTTTTAATGGAGAATTCAATCTCCCGGTTCTTTCATGTAAACTTTTGTAGTTTCCAGTAAAAATTCTTCCCACCTTCCTTTTTTTATCCTTTATGCTATAATGGAGATGTTTTCGATTGGAGTGAGGCTTATTTTTCCGTTCTCTTCCGTGGATTGCCGAAAGGGGGAGCCGTTTTGTGGGTTGCCGGGGCAGTGTGAGGAAGATTTTGAGAGAACGGGCAGATTGTTTCAAGAGCAGGAGAAGAGAGAAAAAATGTCGGAAAAGAAAGACTCGGTATTGGAGCCAGATTTTGCCAAATGCGGTGGTTTGGTGACGACGATTGCGCAGGATGCCGAAACGGGTAAGGTGTTGATGTTGGCGTATATGAATGAAGAGAGCTATCGGGAAACATTGGCTACCGGGCGGGCGGTTTATTTCAGCCGCAGCCGTCAGAAACTCTGGCGAAAAGGGGAGGAAAGCGGGAATGTGCAGCTTGTCAGGGAAATTTTTATCGATTGCGATCGGGACGCGATTCTGTTAAAAGTGGAACAGATTGGAAAAGCGGCCTGCCATGAAGGTTACGAGAGTTGCTTTTTCCGAAAAATCACGCCGGAGGGTGTGGAAATTGTGGGCGAACGTGTGTTTGATCCTCAGGAAGTTTATAAAAAATGAGAAAAACTTGAAAAAGATTTTGGCTTACGCGGAAAATAAGAGGGAAAAATGTCGATATTGAAATTAGGAATTCCGGCAGGTAGTTTACAGGAAGCAACGGCGGAATTGTTCCGTCGCGCGGGTTGGAATATTAAATTTCAGTCCCGAAGTTATTATCCAGCCATCGACGACGCGGAAATTGAGTGCATGAGTATCCGTGCTCAGGAAATGGCACGTTATGTGGCAGACGGTGTACTGGATGCGGGATTGACCGGGCATGACTGGATTATGGAAACGGGAGCGGACGTTCATGAAGTGGCGGAACTGATGTTTTCCAAAGTGAGTCGCCGTCCGGTTCGTTGGGTATTGTGTGTGCCGGAAGATTCGCCTGTGCGGAGCGTGAAGGATTTGGAAGGAAAACGGATTGCCACGGAAGTGGTGGAGTTGACGACGCGGTATCTGGAATCTCATGGCGTTTCGGCCAAAGTCGAGTTCAGTTGGGGGGCGACGGAAGTGAAACCACCGCGACTGGCCGACGCGATTGTGGAAGTGACGGAAACGGGCAGTTCCCTGCGAGCGAACCATTTGCGGATAGTGGACGAGATTCTCGAAAGTACGACACGGTTTATCTGCAATCACGATGCCTGGAACGATCCCTGGAAGCAGCACAAAATCAAAGATATTGTCACGATGCTACAGGGGGCGATGAATGCCGAAGACCATGTATACCTGGCGATGAACCTGCGTCGGGATACTCTGTTGCAGATTTTGGACATTTTGCCAGCGTTGCAGAAACCGACGATCAGTTCGCTGGCAGATGACAATTGGGTGGCAATCAACACCATTGTATTGGAAAAAGAAGTCCGTACCCTGCTCCCACGTTTGCTGGAAGCGGGAGCCAGTGGCATTGTGGAAATGCCGTTGAATAAAATCATCGGCTGATCCGATTTTCCGAATCCCCGAAACGTTGTTTTTCATCCTGGGGCACAACGTTTCGGGAAGAATTTTCCGGGAAAGGAAGCGATGGAGGAATACGAATACCGTAACACTCGAAAATCGACGTTCCAGTGGTTTTCCACCTGGAGTATCTCTCTTTTTTTCCACATTCTGATTCTTTTGATTCTGACATTGATTTTGGAACCTGTTTCCCATCCTGGCGTACCGAGGGAAGCGACGGCTGAGGTGGGAATTGTGCTGAAAAGTACCGTGGACGAAAAAACGGTCTACGAATCTCTGGAAGAGAGCCACTCCCCGGAAACGGAATCCACGACGGTTCAGGAAGAGCCAACCTCGGAAGATGCGGGCATGTTGGAACTGTCGCGGTTGGTAGTTTCCGAAGAGCCTTTGGAAATTCCGTCGCTGGATGCCGCTCTTCCCGGACGTCCTGTTTCGGAAGGGACGAAAGAGGGTGGACTTTTTCAGGCTCTGGACGGATTTTCCGGTATGGGAAAAGGGATTTCCGCGGGAACGCGGGATCAATTCGGACGTGGAAAAGTCACCTGTTTCGAGACGACGGGAGAAGGGAATTATTTTTCGTTTGTTTTCGACTGTTCAGGAAGTATGGGCGGTATTGGCTTCTATCCTCTGATGGCTGCCAAAGCGGAGTTGATGACAGCCTTGCAATCACTGCGGCCAACTCAGCAATTTCAGATTATTTTTTACAATGATCGGCAGTACATGTTCTCGAAACGTGTTCTGATGGCGACCAATGCCAATCGTCGGAAAGCGCTTCAGTTTTTGCAGAAAATCGTGGCAAGTGGCGGTACTGATCATAAAACACCACTTCACATGGCGATTTCTTCTCGTCCCGACGTGATTTTTTTTCTGACGGACGCGGAAGAACCTGCTCTGACAGCCCAGGAATTGGAGGAAATTCGCCGAAACGCGGCAGGCACACAAATCAACACCATTCAGTTTGGGTTTGGTCCGCAAGCCACCACCTCCAACTTTTTGATGAAACTGGCCTGGCAAAACAAAGGCCAATATGTGTATATCGACATTCAGACCTTGGAGACGAAAAATGACATCCCCTAACTTTCTTATGGGACAGGTCGTGAAGAATAAATGCCGACAGGTGTATAGGGATACTGGAGATATTGGGGATGAAAGATGTCCTTGAAACGATGTGGCGGAATCAGGGAATCCTGTTTTTCAGACTTGTTTTCCTGTTTTCGAGTTTCCTTTTGCCGTTGTGGCTTATGGCGGATACGGTGGAAATCTGGAATCCCGCTTCGGAACGAGGTTTTCAGGAAATTTCCGGGGAAATTCTGGAGGTAAACCGGGACACTCTGGAAATACGTGTGGAGAAGAAAAAGCGGAAATATCCCTATTCCAAAGTACGAAAAATCTTATGGGAAAAGTCTCCACAATGGTTGATGGGAGATGAGGCTTTTGAGAAAATGGAGTATGCGAATGCTCTGGAGTGTTATCGCCAGGAATTGCCGCGAGAGGAGAAATCATGGAAGCAAGTGGCGTTGACGGTCGAGATGATTCGTTGTCTCACACGGCTGGGTGAGAATCCGCAGGCACTGGAAATGGCTTTACAACTTTTGCGTCGAGAACCTCTTTTGACCGATGAGCATTATGCCGTACTCCCTTTTTTGTGGAAGCCGAATATTGCCGATACCGCGTCGGAAGCGGTCGCTATTCGCTGGATGAAACAAAACCCTCAACCCAATGAAATCCTTTTGTGTGCCAGTTATCTTCTTTCGTCGTCCCGGCGCAATGAAATGGTGGCCTATTTGCAAAGTTTGAGCCAGGAAAAAGAGGTTCGACTGGCAAGTTTGGCAAAAGCTCAACTCTGGCGGACGGAAATGGTGGAAATGACAGTTGCCAAAGCACAACGATGGGAAGAGGAGATGGCTCTCATCCCGGAACCTCTTCGCGGTGGTTCTTTCTTCCTGTTGGGAGAGGCCTGGTTTCAGTGTGGAGAATGGAATCGAGCAGCCTTGGCATATCTGCGAATGTTCCTTCTCTATCCCGACACGGCGTATCGATTGCAGGACGCTCTTCCCAAAACAGCAACGGCTCTTGAGAAGAGTGGGCATCCTGAAGAATCCTCCCTTCTGCAAAGAGTTCGGGAAAAGTTTCCGTGACTCCTTTTTCAGAAAGATTGCCTCTTTAACAAACCGCAAACTCCTCATCAATCTCCGAAATATTGAAGAATCAGCATGGTAATGTCGTCCGATTGCTCCATTCCGGCAGCAAAGTGAGCCAGGTTCTGTCGAATTCCGCTTAACATGTCCGCCAGACTCTTTCCGTCGTCGAGCGTGTGGATGGTTTCGAGCAAACGATGGTCTCGGTAAAGCTCTTTTTCAGGATTGACCGCCTCCGTCACGCCATCGGTATAGAGGAAAAAACAACTTCCTGCCTGGAAATGGATTTCGTGTTGCTCAAAATCCATTCCCTCAATCGCTCCCAGAACAAAAGAGGCCCGCGACTTCAGCCACTCATACGGACGGTTCGCCGCGGGTTTCCACAAGGGGGGAAGGTGCCCGGCATTGACGTAAGTGAACGTGCCGGTGGAGATTTCCAGAATTCCGAGAAAAGCGGTCACAAACATCCCCGTATCGTTATTTTCGCAGAGATACGCATTCGCGCGGGAAAAGATTTCCGAAGGTTCCATCCCGGTCTTGATCAGGTTTTTCAACTGCGTTTTGGCGGTCATCATGAACATGGCGGCAGGAATTCCCTTCCCCGAAACATCCGCAATCATCACAGCCAGATGGTCGCTGTCCACAAAGAGAAAATCGTAAAAATCCCCACCCACTTTTTTGGCCGTATCCATCGTGGCATACAAATCGACCTCACTGCGGTCGGGAAACGCCGGAAACATGCTGGGCAACGTCGAAACCTGAATCGCGCGGGCCAGTTCCAATTCCCGCTCCATCTGTGCCGACGCTTCCGCAAAAGCCTGACGCAGTGCCGAAACGGTGGCGTTGATGCCGTCGGAGAGCGAGGCAAATTCCACGTTGGTACGCACATCGACAATCTCGTTCAAATCCCCTTCCGTAATCTTTTTCAGCGAACGGTTCACACTCAAAATTCCCCGAATGACAATCCGCTCCACCAATTGCGAAACCAGCACGAAAACGACCGCAAACAGCACCAGATAGAAAATCACCAGTTCCCATGCCAAAACATCGCGACTGAGGTAAACTTCATTCGCGGGAAGCGTCCCGGCAATCAGGTATTCGCCATACTTCTGAAAAGCACCGATTTTTCGCACGCCCTCCAATTTCAGCGAAAAGGTTCCTCGCGGTTGTTTCGCAATCTCGTCGGGAATGCCAAACGTTTCGAGCGACGTTCCGAGCCATTCTTCCCGTTCGATGCTGACAATTTTTCCCTCTTTGGCAATCAGCAATCGGCCATCCTTCCCAATCCGAAATCCTTTGGCCAGATTTTCCAGGGAGGTAATTTTCTCGTTCTCGTAAAATCGCTCCGACATGTAGCCAATCTGCACAATTCCCGGAGCGTCCAGACGTGCCACCCCCGCGTACTGGAACGGTTTTCCATCCGCGCCTTTGGCTTGCAAGTCCTGAAAAAGGGCAAATTCGGGATCGTGAATGGCCGGAAGAAACACACGGGACTGTTCCCGCGACGCCATGTTGTAACCCTGATTGGCAGGAGGAATGGAAAAAATCAGAATTCCCTGCGCATCGGAAATGTGGAGTTCGTCCACATCGAGAAGCTGGCGGATTTTCTCCATCTCCGCCCGATCCCGCAACAAAGAGGGGGAAAGGTGAATCATCCAGGCCAACGCCCGCGCTTTTGCCAGCGACTGGCGTTCTCGAATCTCTCTCTGCAAGTGTTGATTTTGGGAATTCTGGTCGATTTGCTCAATCGCGTCCTGAATTTTCAGGTGAATCAACCGGCGGGCATTTTCCTGCGCCTGGCGTGTCTGAATATAAAACGAAAGGGCAAATGTCACCACAAAAGCCATTGCCACAAAAAGAAACAACCATTTTTGGAATGTTTTCTGCATAAAAATCTTCATTCTGCCGCCAATAGCCGCCGGTGGGGGGAACAGACGTTTGAGTAAACTTTCTCTATTATAACGTATTTTCACACTCCCGAAAAGTAGGGGATTTTCACGAAAAAAATTTCCCACCCCTTGCAACCATCCGGGAAAACAGGTTTAATAACGAAAGGATACTGGTTGATCCTGAAATCATGTTTTTATTTTACCCTCCAAGATACAGGAAAGGAAAAATTTATGTCAAACACCAACCGTCGTGATTTTCTGAAAACTTCCGCTGCGGGAATCGCGGCTGCCGGAGTGCTGTCGGGAATGCACATTCCCAGCGTTCACGCTGCCGGGGGCGATACCATTCGCGTAGCTCTCATTGGGTGCGGTGGTCGTGGCCGTGGTGCCTGTTTTCAGGCTCTGAGTACCGAAGGACCTGTCCAGCTCGTCGCCATTGCCGATGCCTTTGAAGACCAGGCCAAAGGGTTTGCCGAACTCGTGAAGCAGGAAAAAGGAGATCGCTGCGCCTTCACCGACGAGACCATTTTCTGGGGTCTGGACTCCTACAAAAAAGCAATCGACTGCCTGAATCCTGGAGATGTGGCTTTGCTGGTTGCGCCTCCCGCCTTCCGCGCCATGCACTTTGAATACGCGGTCAATCGTGGTGTCCATATTTTCCTGGAAAAACCGTTCGGTGTCGATACGCCGACGATCAAACGCTCTCTTGCGGCGTGGAAAAAAGCCCAGGAAAAAGGGCTGAAAGTCATTACGGGGCTGAACAACCGCAAATATCTCCGTACGGAAGAGACCGTGAAGAAGATTCAGGACGGTGCCTTGGGTGACATCCTCTCCTGTTGGGTTTATCGGCTGCACGGAACCTGCAATTACGCTCCGCGTGACGAATGGACGCCACTGCAAAACCAGCTCCGAAACTACAACAGCTTCACCTGGATTTCCGGCAGTCCCACGGTGGACTGGATGGTACACAACCTCGATATCTGCTGCTGGTCGAAGGGAATGTGGCCGGTCTGGTGTCAGGGAATGGGGGGGCGTCAGGTGCGTACGCTCAAAGACGAAGTTTTCGATCACATCAGCACCGAATTCCACTTCGAAGATGGCGTTCGCATGATGATGCAGGTGCGTCATTTGCCCAACACCTGGCATTCCTTCCGTGCCGTCATCCAGGGAAGTAAGGGAATGGCCATTCTCGGCGAGGGAATCGGCGAACCGAAAATTTTCAAAGGGTATCGCGATGTGAACGACGATGTGGTCTGGAAATCGGAAGCTCCGAGAGTCAATTCCTATCAGGAAGAGCATAATCGGCTCTTCAAAATGATTCGTGAAGACCTGCCCAGCGAAGATGTCGATTCCTGTATCAAGTCGAACTTTACCGCCGTGATGGCTCGTATGGCAATGGAATCGGGGATGGAAATTACGCATGACGTGGCGTGGAATTCCACCTACGAACTCTGTCCCAATCTCGACGAACTGAAATTCGATGGTCCCGGCTACATCATGCCACGGGAAGACGGAACCTACGAAGATGCCAAACAGGGTATTACCAAACGGTTCTAGTACCATGATCAATGGATCCTTATGGGTGTTTACACTTTATCTACTTGAGTTTTTCGAGTTCACTCCATGAAGCCCCTCCCTCTGGGAGGGGTGGTAGCCGTTAGGCTACCGGGGTGGGCTGGTCGAATGGCAACGGAACGTTCTATCGCCAGTTCCTTAATGAAACGTCGTTCTGCCATTTCATCCCCCCCTGTCTTCGGCGTCAAGGTAAATACAGTATTTTCCACAGGTACCTCTCCCAGAGGGCGGGACTTTTCTTTCGTTTTCCTGAAATTCAAAGTGGAAGAAGTATACTTGAAATGGGAATTATCATCGAGATAAAAAGGAGAGAATGTTTTTTAGGAAATGCTCTAGCCAAAAATCTTTTTTTTTCGTATGATGAACAACTATATGGGAAAAAGGGAGGGGGGATGTTTCAGAAAAGCGATTTCGGCGGGATTTTCCAATGGCGCGGATTTACAAACGATCCAAATGGGTATTGGTACGATGGACCTTGTTTTTGTGTATCGTGCTGATCGTTTTGGTTGTTTGTCTGGTGCTGCACGAACTCGATGCCATCATTCACAGCAAAATCCAGAAAATCCAGCAGGAAAAATTCGTGGCCGCCGACGTCTTCATCAGCAGTTCGCATCTGGTGGAAGGAGAAGGGATTGAACTTTCACGATTTGTTCTTTTTGCCCGACACACGCCGGAGTCTTCAGAGAATTACCCCGCCGTTCTGGAAGCGAATCGGGTTTTGCTGCAATGCCCCACACAGCTTCAAAAACTGGCTACGCAGGAAGTGCCGATTGAAAAGATTATTTTCGAGGCTGCCACGATTCGGACGTACCGTCGCCCGGATGGAAGTTGGTCGCTGGGAGCTTTGAAAACCAACCCGGAAATGGTTTCCCCTTTCCCGCCTCCGGTGATTCAGTTCCGCAACAGTACGATTGAACTGCACGACATGACCGATTTCCAGCAGGAACGAAAATTGGTACTGCGAAATGTGGAGTTGACCATTCAACAGCCCGAAGAGACACCGCAAAACGCTCAGGGAAATACGGTTTCGGGGGAGGTGTATAAAACGTTGCCTTTTACCGGTTCGGCAGATTGTGAATATTCCCGCCGGATTACGTTTCATGGCAGGTACTATCCCGAAGAAGGGGAAATTCGCGTCGATGCCAATGTGGAGTCGCTCCAATTTTCCAAAAACTTCCTCCAGTGCGTTCCCGTGGAAGTCGCTCGTCGTCTGGAAGGAATCCAGACCGTTCAGGGGGAAATAACTACGCGGGCCATTGTGGCAGCATCCCTGAAAGACTTTTCCCAGGCACAGTTTTATCTGGATGGAACGTTTCGAGATGGCCAGGCCGACGACCCACGACTTCCACAACCGGTCACACACATCACCACCTCGTTCCAGATTGCCAACGATGGCTATCGATTCCCCGACCTCCAACTTCACTACGGCCAGGGAAAATCGAGCCTCTCCGTCATTCAGTGGGGGTATGGCGAAAAGGCTCCGCGAAACATTTCCGCCCGGATTCGTCAATTGGATTTGACCCGCGAGACGATTTCCACGCTGCCGGAAGGAATTCAGCATTTTCTGCAAAAAATCCGCCCCACCGGACAAATGGATATGGACGGAACGTTCCGTTTCGATGGGACGCACTGGACCACTTCAGGAAATATCCTCTGCCGGGAAATGAGTTTGCAATACGAGCAATTTCCCTACCGAATCGAGAAATTAGGAGGGGAAATCCAGCTCAAGGGGGAAGAAATTGCTTTTCGGCTCCAGACGCGGGATCGGGGAATCCGTCTGGACGGCGCGTTCTGGCTACCATCGCAACGCCTTCCCCAAAAGCCCATGCGGGGAAAAGTGAAAATCCAGGCCATGAACCTTCCCATCGAGGAGCGTCTGTTGGTTGCCTGTCCGGCCAAAACGCAGGATTTTCTCCGTTCGCTGGAATTGAGCGGTGCCATCCATGTTTTCGTGGAAGAGACGTTTGAATATCCTTTTACACCTCAATCCCGCGACAGTCGTATCACGATTCAGCTCCTGAAAAACGCGTGCCGATACCGTCTTTTTCCGTATCCTCTGCGAAACATCCAGGGAACGATCGAAATTGTCAACAATCGCCTGACGACCCGAAACCTTCGCGGTGACAACAACCAGGCCGAAGTCTCCGTCCTCTGCCAGGCGACGACCGACCTGGAAAATCCGACGCTTCAACTGCAAATTTCCGGCAAAAAGGTCTTGCTGGATGAGGAATTTTACTCCAAGCTGCCACCGGACGTGACGGGACTTTTTCGGTACATCCGTCCGCAAGGGAGTGTGGATGTGCATTACGAATATCGCTCCGAAAAAGGGAGACGGGAACATCTGGGGGTGGAAGTGGCGACTTCGGAAAAGGGAATTACCGTGACGTTGCCGGAAGTTCCGTATCGACTGGAGAACTTTCAGGGGAAATTCGTCTACCGCAACGGCCAGATTTCGCTCCCGCATTTCAAGGCGGAAAACGATCTGGCGAAAATTTCCGGGAGTTTGCGCGGCGAGGTGATTTCCCCTCATCAGTGGGAATGCCATCTGAGCGACTTGACCATCGACGGCATACGGTTTGATCGGGAACTGCTGGCGGCCATTCCAGGCGGGATGCGAACGATGCTGGCTTCCAAACGCCCGGACGGATTCCTGTTTTATCGTGGAGTTCTGGACGTGCATTACAACAGTCAACGGGAACGACCGTTTGCCCTTTCGTGGAATGGGGAACTCGGTCTGAATCAGGCTTCGTTCGACTTTGGCGTCCGCCTGACCAACATCACCGGTGGAATCCAGCTTCAGGGGAGTTGGGACAATCAGGATTTACGCTGTCACGGCGAACTTCAGATCGACTCGCTTTTCTATCAAAACTTGCAATTTACGAATGTCCGTGGTCCTCTGTGGATCGATAATCAGCACATTACGCTGGGAGATGAAGCGGAAAAAAGACGGTCGATGGAGACTTCGCCGGAATTTGCCAGTGACCGAAAAAAACGGTCGCTCAGCGCTCAGGTGGTGGGGGGAGAACTGTTCGGGAATTTCCGACTCCTCTTCGGGGAACCGTCCACGTTCCAGTTGGAAGCGGTTTTGACCAGGGCAAAATTGGAAGCATGCTCTTATCTGACCGGAAATAACCAACTCAAGGGGGATATTATGGCGGTGCTGAAACTCCAGGGTTCGGAAGCGTCGCTCTATTCGCTTCGCGGAAATGGAGAATTTCATCTAACGAACGCGGATATTTATGAACTGACGGTGATGATGTCGCTGCTGAAAATTTTGAGTCTGAAAGAAGTCAACCGTACCGCGTTCAGTTCCGGGGATATGCGTTTTCGGATCGAAGGGAACCATATTTATTTCGACCAGATCGATTTCTACGGCGACGCGTTCAGCTTAATCGGCAAAGGGGAGATGAATTTCCGACAACAGGTTCAACTGATTTTCTACACCGTGGTGGGACGTGGGGAAACGAACATTCCGATTCTCAGTCCCCTGCTCCATGCCACCGGACGCCAGATGATGATGGTGATGATGAAAGGCCCTCTGCAAAACCCGGAAATTACCCAGCGTCCACTGCCAGGATTGAACATGGCGCTGCAACAGATGGAGCAGGACTTTCTCCCCTCCACTCCCCCACCACGCTCCAGCCGACCTGGGTTCTAACATCGGGTTAAATTAATAATCCCCCCACCCCACCCCTTGTAAAATATTAAAAATGTGTTATGGTGGGATTCATGATGAAGAAGTTTGATTGCTATTTACTTTCTGGCCTCCTGCTTACCACGCCGCTGGGCGGCGATTGGACGGGTGGAGTGTATGGAGTAAGCGGATAGATTCTTCATTCCAAGTATTGGAAACATTCCTAACCTCAAAATCGCTGCGGTGGTTTTGAGGTTTTTTTTATGCCCCGCAAGGGGGGCGGAAAGGATTTTGGAGGAGAAAGATGTCGGAACGTTCGATTGTTATTTTTGACACAACGCTGCGGGATGGAGAGCAGTCTCCCGGAGCAAGCATGAATATCCAGGAAAAAGTGGAGGTGGCGCAGATGCTCTCTTCCCTGGGTGTGGATGTGATTGAGGCTGGTTTTCCGGTGGTTTCGCCGGGGGATTTTGAGTCGGTACAACGAATTGCCCGAACGGTGAAGGGGACGAGCGTCTGTGCCCTGGCACGGTGCAAGCCACAGGATATTCAGAGTGCGTGGGAGGCCATTCGGGAGGCGGAAAATCCCCGGATTCACGTTTTCCTGGCGACGAGCGAAATTCATCGTCGGTTCAAGCTCCGCATGACGCAGGAGGAAATCCTCATGCACACGGAAGGGTACGTTCGCATGGCGTCGCAACTTTGTCCGAATGTGGAATTTTCGGCGGAAGACGCGTCTCGGACGGAGATGGATTTTCTGTGCAAGGTGGTGGAAATGGCCATCCGGGCAGGTGCGAAAACGATCAACATTCCCGATACGGTGGGGTATGCGGTGCCGGATCAGTTTGCGGAAATCATTCGGGAATTGAAACGTTCCGTGCCGAACATTGAGGAGGCGGTTTTGAGCGTCCACTGCCACAACGACCTCGGTCTGGCGATGGCGAATACGCTGGCAGCGATTGAAGCGGGAGCCGGGCAGGTGGAATGCACTATCAACGGCATTGGCGAACGTGCGGGAAATTGTGCGTTGGAGGAGATTGTCATGGCATTGAATACCCGTCGGGATTACTACCACGCCATGACGCGCATCATTACGGAGCGGCTCGTCCCGGCAAGCTGTCTGGTCGCCGGGATTACCGGGTTGGAAGTTCCCCGAAACAAGGCCATTGTGGGGCGGAATGCGTTTGCGCACGAATCGGGAATTCATCAGGACGGGATGCTGAAAAACCCGACGACGTATGAAATCATGCGGCCGGAGCATGTCGGATTTGTCAAGACGAATCTGGTGCTGGGAAAACATAGCGGCCGGGCAGCCCTCTCCAGCAAAGTCGCGGCGTTGGGCTATTCGCTGGATGAAAATCAGATGAATACGCTTTTTGAAGCGTTCAAGGCTCTCACCGACCGGAAAAAGGAGATTTACGACGCGGATATTCGGTCGCTGATTCAACAGGTGCTGTTGACGGCAGAAACGGTTCGTTGGACGCTGGAATCGTACGAATGCCGCAGCGGTTCACACCAGAAACCGTTTGTTTCCATGAAGTTGCGTCACGGCGACTCCGTGCTGGAGACCTCCGGCGACTCTTCCGGCGACGGCCCAATCGACGGGATTTTCATTGCGATCGGCCATTTGACGGGACACGATTTGAAGTGCCGGGAATACCGTGTGCATAGCGTGTCGGTGGGGCACGACGCACAGGGTGAAGTCAACGTGGCGGTCGATTATCAGGGAGTGGAATACCGTGGCCGAGGCGTTTCGACCGACTGCGTCGAGGCGAGTATTCTGGCATTTCTGGACGCGGTCAACCGGATTCAGGAAGGGAACTGACAGGAACTGTGAAGTACCGGTAGAAAACGCTTTTCCGGCTTCTCTATGAATCGTGCGGAAGGGCTTCCTCGATGTCTTCTGCGGACGTTAAGATTTATCCGCAGAAGACATCGTCCCACTTTTCCTTGACGGATATTTGAAACAGAGATTATGCCTGAGAATTTTTCCTGTCCCCCCGCGAAGATATTCTTACAGGTATGGATATTTGCACTAAATATTTATGAGGGTCCAAAAAACTCAATTCATCTAATAAATAAAACTCATATCCATCTCCAATGACGGTAAGAAAATGACGTTCTACATAATCAAACATCTTTTTATAATACTGGTCGGAAAAGGAACCACTTTGAGAATCGTGCCCCACGACATATAGTCCAGCCGGTTTTATGGTCATTCGCTCACATGAAAAATCTGCCGGAAGTTTGCAGTAAAAGCATTTTGCCGCTGTTTGGGAGTTATCTCTCATTTTTTCCGGACAGACCACAATACCCGTAGGAAATCCCGGTGGAATATGGTGCGTTTCGCAGAGCGATAAAAAGTCATAGTAATGATTCCACAGATCCATCCCCTCATTCAATGGTGGAAGGGGATTGCCGGGAAATATCCGTTCTTCTTCCCATGTTTTTTGGCAAATTTCCTGAGAATGTACATGAATGCCCTCCGCCGTTTTTTTCATGTGGGCCTCCAAAATCATGTTCAGATGGTACAGACGTTCTATTTTTTTCTCTATCTTTTTTTTCTGCTCCTCACATAGTTCCATAAATTTTGAGGGAGATCGCTGCTCAATATACATTTTGATCTCCTTTAGAGGTATCTCCAGTTCTCGGAAAATTTTAATAAGCATTGCGATTTCTAATTGCTGATATGAGTAGTAGCGATACCTGTTTTCAACGTCTGAATAGACTGGTTTCAAGATTCCTATCTTGTCGTATTCAATCAGGTTCTTTCTTGGAATACCGGATAACTCTGCAAACTTGCTTATTCGCATTAAATTTTTCATGAATAGAACCTCCTGCCATCTTGACTGTATGTGACACATACAGTGTATACTTTTTCACTGAATGTGTCAAGTATTCTCAGACTGTCGAAAGGAGCCATCATGCAGAAATATTCGATAGATAGGAATAGTTATGGAAAAAGACTGGACAGATTTGTTTTTGAGACAAATCCGTTGGTACCGCATTCCTATGTTCAAAAAGCAATACGGAAGAAAAAAATCCGTGTCAACAAAAGAAAAACGCAGGCAAATTATAGACTTCAGGAAGGAGACCTTGTTCAGATCGCTTTCTTGCAGAGTTTTACACCTAAGCCGGATCACAGAACAACTCCACGAGGCTTTACGATCCTATATGAAGATGAAAATATCCTTTTGGCAGATAAGGAAGCGGGAATTTTATGCGTGGATACCGATGTGAATAATCAAAATACATTACAGCGGCAAATAACGCAATATTTGTCAAGCCGAGGAGATTCGGATTCCGTTTATTTATGCAACCGGATCGACTGTAACACGACAGGTATTGTTATCTTGGCTAAAAATCAGGAAAGTAAAGAACTATTGGATGAAAAAATACGCCAGCGTGAGATTGTAAAGTCTTATCTGGGCATTGTTTACGGAACGGTTCGGCCATCGATTGGGTATATGGAAAATTATTTGTTTAAAGATGCCAGGAAAAATAAAGTATACCTCTCCAATACCAGAATCCCAGGATCAAAAATCGCCGTGGCAGAGTATCGAACATTGGAGACAGATCAGAATTTAAGTCTTTTGGAATGCCAGCTCTTTACAGGAAGGACACACCAGATACGAAGCCAACTGGCCTATGCGGGGTATCCATTATTAGGAGATGATAAGTACGGAAACAAAAAAATCAACCGAATTTACAAGGAAAGAAAGCAGCTTTTATGCTCCTATAAAATAGAATTTGCCTTTCAATCCGAAGAGCATCGCCTGGGATACTTGAATAAGAAAGTATGTCAAGTCCAAGAGATCGATTTTTGCAATCGCTATTTTCCGAAAGCAAAAATTGTTATGAATGATGAAATGACACCGAAAGAATTGCTGATTTAATCTCTTGTCTTTGCAAAACTTTGATTCGTTTTTGAAAAACGGTTTGTATTTAATATTCCCTGAAAATGCTGGAAGGAAAGGCTATCTTTTTTTTCCTGAAATTCGAGGATGTGCCAACATGACAAATTGTCGAGGAATTTAAGGAATAAAATATTTGCCAGGAATTTGGACATAACAAGTTTGTGCCCGATTGTCAAAAGAGGATTTAAATGTTAAAATGGAGATGTTGATGAAAATGACGTTTTTCAAGTGACAGGTTTTGTGATGATTCAGCAGCTTCATGTGGCACCTGCGCAGTGGGAATATCCCTCCTACCACGCGGGTGAGAAGGTTTCGCTTTTTATTCCGTGTTATATGGATCAGTTTTATCCCCATGTGGGAAAGGCCGTGGTGACGGTTCTGGAACGGCTTGGAATTCCGTTGACATTTCCGCCCGGCCAGACGTGTTGCGGCCAGCCAGCGTTCAATTCCGGTTATTGGGACGAGGCCAGACCGGTCGTTCGCGGTTTTGTGGAAGCGTTTCGGGATTACGATTGGATTATCTGCCCGTCGGGGTCGTGTACGGCGATGTGCCGGATTTTTTTTGAGCATCTCTTTCCGGGAGACGAGGAAGTCCTTTCTGTCGGGCGGCGTGTGGTGGAGTGGACAGAATTTCTGGTCAATGTTTTGAACGTGACCGATCTGGGCGCTCGTTTTCCGCATAAAGTGACACTCCACATCGGTTGTCACGGTCGGCGGGAGTTGGGAATCGTGTCGCAGCCGGTGGAATTGTTGCGGAATGTGCGAGATTTGGAATATTGCGAATTGCCGGAAATGGAGGATTGTTGCGGATTTGGCGGAACGTTCAGCGTCAAATTCCCCAATCTTTCCCTCGACATGGGGCGAACGAAGTGTGAAAACATTGCCGCCAGCGGAGCGGATATTGTGGCCTCGATCGACACCAGTTGTCTCATGCACATCGGCGGGATTTTGCAACTGGACGCGAAGAAAAAGCACATCCAGCCCATGCACATTGCGGAAATACTCGCATGTTCAACGGATCATGAATCCTAGTGACATAAAAATGATCATGATATATTTTTTTGTTACAACATACCGATGAAAATTAAAATTTGTGGCCTGACCCGCCTGGAAGAAATGGATTTTATCAATGAAGCAACGCCGGAATTCATCGGTTTTGTCTTTGCCGCGAGCCGTCGCCAGGTGACTTTTCAGGAAGCCGCTCGTTTGCGGGAAAACGTGGCGGAAGGGATTGCCGTCGTGGGCGTTTTTGTGCGGGAACCGGTGGAAAATGTGGTGGGGTTGTTGCAAGATGGCGTGATTGATGTGGCTCAATTGCATGGCGGTGAAACGGAAGCGTATTTGGCACAATTGCGGGAAAAGACGACGCAGCCGTTGATTCAGGCGGTGCGTGTGGAAAACGTGTCGAGTTTGGAAGCTGCGCAGGAAAGTCTGGCGGATTTTCTCCTTTTTGATCATCAGGGAGGCGGGACGGGGAAGTCGTTTGACTGGGCGTATTTACGGCATTTTCAGGAACAACGCCGTCGAGAAGGGAAGACGTGGAAACCTTTTTTTCTGGCGGGGGGAATGGATGTTGAAAAGGTGGATTTGGCACGGGAATTTCAACCTTTTGCAATCGATTTGAGCAGCGGCGTGGAAACGGACGGTCGGAAGGATCGTCGGAAGATTTTGGAAGTGGTCAGGAGAGTGCGTCATGGGAAATAGCCGATTTGGAATTTACGGGGGGCAATACATCCCCGAAACGTTGATGAACGAGATTCTGCATTTGGAGGAATCTTACGAACGTTATCGCCGTGACCCCGATTTTGTGGCGGAATTGGCGGCTTTGAACGCGGAATATGCGGGACGTCCGTCGTTGCTCTATTTTGCGGAGAAGATGACGCGGGATTTGGGCGGAGCGAAGATTTATCTCAAGCGGGAAGATTTGAACCATACCGGTTCGCACAAAATCAACAACGTTCTGGGGCAGGTCCTCCTTGCCAAACGGATGGGCAAAACGCGCGTCATTGCGGAGACGGGGGCGGGACAGCATGGTGTCGCAACCGCCACGGCAGCGGCACTTCTGGACATGGAGTGCGAAATCTTCATGGGAAAAGAGGATACGCAGCGGCAGGCTTTGAACGTCTATCGAATGCGGCTTCTGGGGGCGAAAGTTCACGAAGTCACGTCGGGAACGATGACGCTCAAGGACGCGGTGAACGAGACGATGCGGGAATGGACGGCTCGGGTTTTCGATACGCATTATGTCATGGGTTCGGTCATGGGGCCGCATCCCTTTCCGAAGATTGTCCGTGATTTTCAGAGCGTCATCAGCCAGGAAGCCCGTCAGCAGATTCTGGAAAAGGAGGGGAAACTGCCGACACTCGTCACGGCATGTGTCGGGGGCGGAAGCAACGCGATGGGGATGTTTTACCATTTCATTCCCGACCAGGACGTTCAACTGGTTGGTTGCGAAGCGGCGGGGGAAGGAATCGACACACCGCGTCACGCTGCCGCGATTGCCCGTGGAAGGTTGGGGATTTTTCACGGCATGAAGTCGTATTTTTGCCAGGATGAGGCGGGTCAAATTACGCCTGTTTATTCGATTTCCGCCGGGCTGGACTATCCTGGAATCGGGCCGGAACACGCGGCATTGCACGATTCGGGAAGAGCCAGGTATGTCCCCATTACGGATGAGGAAGCGGTCTGTGCGTTTGAGTATCTGGCTCGAACGGAAGGGATTATTTGCGCGATCGAGAGTGCGCATGCCGTGGCGTATGTGCGGAAAGTGGCGTCGCGGATGAAACCGGACGAGATTGTCATTATCTGCCTTTCCGGGCGTGGAGACAAAGATGTCGCCGCCATTGCCCAGTATCGAGGAGAGAATATTCATGAGTAAGATAGCCAACGCTTTTCAAAACGGGAAAGCCTTCATCCCTTTTCTGACAGCCGGAGACCCGTCGCTGGAATGGACGGAAACCTTTCTTTTAGAGATGGTTCGGGCAGGTGCCGACCTGATTGAAATCGGAATTCCCTTTTCCGATCCGATTGCGGAAGGTGTGGTCATTCAGGAAGCGAATTTACGAGCCTTATCCGCAGGCACGACGCCGGAAAAAATCTTCCAGATGGTTGCGTCCGTGCGACAAAAAACGGATATTCCGCTCGTTTTTCTCACGTACATCAATCCTGTGTTCAACTACGGTTATGAGAAATTTTTGGCACGTTGCGCGGAACTGGGAGTGGATGGACTGATCCTTCCCGATTTGCCCTACGAGGAAAAAGGGGAAATAGTGTACGCGGCCAAACGTCACGGCGTTGACATTATCTCCCTCATTGCCCCGACTTCCGAACAGCGTATCGGGAAAATTGCGTCGGAAGCCACCGGGTATCTCTACATCGTTTCGTCGATGGGCGTGACAGGCGTACGGAGTGAGATTCGGACCGATTTGCCTGCCATTTTGAAAGTTGTCCGCGAAAACAGCACGATTCCCGCCGCCGTCGGATTTGGAATCAACACCCCGCAGCAGGCCTACGAAATTTCTCGTTATGCCGATGGTGTGATTGTCGGCAGCGCGATTGTCCGAATCATTGAAAAATACGGCTCAGAAGCGGCTCCTCATGTGTATGAATATGTCAAGACGATGAAAGAGGCCATGCGAAGAGATTAAAAAACACGCAGCGGCGATTTTTTCGTCGCTGCGCGGTTCACTTCGATTCCTTAACGAGCAATCCCGTGCGGCAGAGCGTTGACCCGTTCCAGCGTAGGGGGTGCGTAACAGGGGTCTTTTTCCGATTTCCACGCATCCAACGGCCCCGGACGCGGAATGAGCGGTGCGGTCTGAATCCGAGGTTTCACCGCGACAAATTCCACCCCGTCAAATTGCGGATCCGGCATGGCTCGCAATTCTTCGCTGCCGTAATAAGGACACATGGCATCGACCCAGAGAATGACGCGGAGCAAATCTTCGCCCGTCACTTTCACGTCGTGGTGCGTCCCACTGGCCATTCGCTTCACCAGCCGACTCTTGTACGAAAGTTTCGTCATCGGCGGGGTCGTCACGTACGCTTTCGGGTCCATGACATGAAATCCCTCCACCAGAATGGTGTCCGCCCAGCCAAATCCCGGCGACGGATTTTCCGGTTGAGGGTACGGCTTGCCCCACGTCGGATGCCCGGTCAATGTCACATACGGCTCGTCGAAAAAGAGGAAACCGGGGCGTTTGGTCAAATTCAACGTCCGAAACGCCTCATGTTCAGGATTCTGGTGGCATTTTCCGCAATGTTTGTCCAAAACCGGCTGAACGTAACGGTCGAAGCTGACGGAAATGTCCTCCCACGGAACGGGGGTGATGGTGGAAGGTGCCCGCTGCATCGCTTTTCCGACCGCCGTGATTTTGGGGGAGCGGATGTGCGACTCGTGGCAGCCGAGGCAACCGCGAACTTCTCCTGGCATGACGCCTGTAAAACTCCGCATGGTCTGGAGTGCCCGATGATTCTCGTCGAGGAGCTGGAAATGGAGTGCCACGCCGGAAGGGGCGGAAAAACTGACGGAACCATCCTCCTCAATCGGAACGGTGCCCAAAATCCGCTTCACGCCATCCGACTGCACCATCGACGTGGCTGGCCCCATCGTGGCATACGGACGCTTTTCCCACATCGTGTACGTTTTCGGCTCCAGCGACCAGATTCGGAGGAATTTTGCCTTCCCACGCAGTTCTTCGGGAGCGTTTTCGTAAACGTTGTTGCTGTAAATCACGCCCGGAGCCGGTTTTTCCCGTTCCGCCAACGTCGGCCACAAAACCTGATCCTGACGCACCTGCGGGATGTTGCGAGGAGCCAACGGAATGGCATGGAAAATGTGGTAAACGCCCTCATGAATCAGTTCCCGGTTGCCATGAATGTCCATCAGCAGAAGCACAAACTTGTCGCCACGTTGAGCGGAGACCAGAAAATCCTCTTCCGAAAGGGGATACGGAGAATAATACTGCGAATATTTTCCACTGGCATGATAGCGGTCGGACGCATTCTTTTCGGCAGGCCCATCACCGCATTCTGCCCACGGAACATCAGGCGTCGCCTTGCTCAGACCGTCGGGATAATTCAGCCCTTTTCCTGGATCGATGATTCCGACGCTGCCGTCAAACCACGCGTGATGTCCGCAACCGGTAAACATCACCTTCTCGCTCCCCGGAATCGCCCGCGCATCTTTCAGAACGTCCGGCCAGACGCTCTGATTTCCCCAGAATGTCTGCACTTGCGTCCCGTCGGGATTCATCGTCCACAAACTCTGACACCGCCAGAGTGGTTTGTCGGTGTACTCCCACCGGGTGTAGATAATCCGCCCATCGTTCAGTACCGACGGCGTGTACTCACTTTCCATGTTGCGCGACAAAAGATACAGGTCGGAACCGTCCCGTTTCATCCGCGCCATGATGAACGAATTGGCGGAGACCATGCACCGAACATACGTGTAACCGCGTGCGGTGAGGAAGAGGATGTGTTCGCCGTCGGGAAGGTAAATCGGGTCGAGGTCGTCGAAAATGCCACGGGTGATTTGCCGTAAACCGGTTCCGTCGGCGTTGATTTCGTAGAGGTGAAATGCCTTTTCATTGTGCGGTTTGAAACAGAAGAGAATCTGCTTGCCATCGTACGAAACGTCCGGTCGCCAGAACGATCCGTGAAGCGGTTCCTGCGGCATGAGCTTCGTCTGCTTCCCATCGGGAGAAAGCCCTTCCAGCTTCATCAGTCGCCCTCCCGGCACCGCCATGCAGCCGACGCGGTGTCGCGTTTCGTGATCCATTTCGCTCCCCTGCGGTTTCGGCATGTCCACGTAAACAATCGTGTCGAAATGGATTGCCGGATTGGCAAGGTGAATCTTCCGTTTGATTCGGCGAACGGCCAGGTACTTTTCCGCGTCGATCTGATTTTCGTCAAGACCCTCCAATGTTTTTTCCAACGTTGCCAATTGTTGCAAAGATTCGGAAAAATCGACCCCCGAAAATCGCTCGGCCAGTTCCTGCGCATAGCCGATTTCCTGGCGTGTGCGTAAAATCGTCGGCTGGTGGTCGGCCTGAAAAAGCCAATCCGCTTCGATTTTTTGCTGAGCCTCTTCCGCCGTCCCGTTCACCACTTCCGGCGTGTGCGGCGGTCGATACGGAGCCACCCGTTCCGGCAGCGGGCGGGGAACCGTTTTTTCGTTCAACTCCTCCAAAACGTCCAGCCACGTACTTTCCGGGACGTTTTCCCGATTCGTCCATAGCGTTTCCAGTTCCGCCTTCCGTTTTTTCACCTCTTCCCAATACGTTTTTTCTTCCGGCTCCAGCTCGTTCCACTGGCTTTCCGTCAACGGCAAAAATTCGCCGTACAAATCAATCGCGTGACGGACTTTTTCCAACATCGACGGAACGATTTTCCGCAAAATCTCCTGCCACTGAGCTTCCGAAACATTCTGCGGCTGAGCCAATTTCGCGTCCACTTCCGCTTTCAGGGCGTGAAATTGCGTCCACTCCGTCCGCTCCTCTTCCGACGAATGAATCCAACCGTAGCTTCCTATTTTGGGGATTTCAGCCATCCGTTGCTGAAGTCCTTCCCGTACCTCACGAACCACCGACGGCTCTTCCGCCGCCAGTAAAATCCCGCATCCCAGCAGGCATACCATTCCCAAAATCCAGTTTCGTCGCATTTTTTCCTCCATCTTTTTCAGGCAGGTTTTCATGGCTTTTTCCAACCATCTTCGTTTCTCTCCATTTTACGCCCTCTCCCATCCCCTGTCAAGTAAAAATTATCAGCATTTTGCGACATTGAAAAAACCGTTTATTTTCCCGGTTTTCTTCCATTTCAACCTTTTCCACGTCATTCAAAATATTCTCTTTAAGACATCCCCCGACCGTTTCCAGTATCCGCCGAGAAAAACGTAAGAACGGAAATATCTGCGTCCTCTGCGGAAAATCTTCTACACTGCCCACTTTTCCACCGATGTTTTCAAAATGCCAAGCAAATTCTAAAAAATTCTCTGCTTTTTCCTTAAATTCATCTCGACAATCCGCGTTTCCATTATCCGCCGAGAAAAAAGTAGGAATGGAAATATCTGCGTCCTCTGCGTAATCTGCGGATAATTCTTAACGTTGGAAGCTGTTGAAATTGCTGGATTTATCCAAAAATCTCTCTAAAAAATTCGTTTTCCGCACTTCCTTTTTTTTGTCCGCAGATTACGCAGAAGACGCAGATGAGATTTTACTTCCATCTCCATCCTCTGTGGAAAATCTTCTACACTGCCAACATCACCACCGATGTTTTCAAAATGGCAAATGTGGCAAACAAATTCCAGAAGTGCCCTAGGCAAACGGAATAAAATTTTTTATACTGAAGGAAATTTCTGGAGATTTTCCGCAAAGAAATATCAGGAGTTCCTAAAATGAAGATTCGATACTCCTTTCCCAGCAAAAATTACGACCATTTTCTCCCTCTTGCGGAACGCGAGTCGCAGTGGGGGCTTTACCTGACGGCGGCGGGGTGGGACATTTTACGACCGGGAGATTCGTGCAAGTTTGAAGGTCGGCCACACATCTATCGTCTGAATTTCGACCAGGGAAGAATCCTCCACGAGTACATTCTCCTCTACGCTTACGAGGGAAAAGCGACGTTTCGCTCGGAAGTCACCCCCAACAGAGAGATTCCCGAAGGCGCGTTCGTCCTCCTCCACCCCGGAATCTGGCACACCTACAAACCGGATCAGACGATCGGCTGGACGAATATCTGGCTGACGCTCAACGGTTCTCTTCTGCACGACTACCAGCAGCGTGGAATCATTCGCCCGGAAAATCCCATCCTCCAACTTCCCGACAAACGTCGTAAGGAAGCGGCTGATTTACTCTGGGAAATTGTCAACGATGTTCGCCAACACCCGTTGTGCAACGATCCGCGATATGCCGGGAAACTCCTTCTTTTGCTCACGACGCTCTTTTCTACCGAGGAAAAGCCGGTTCTGGACGGAGTTCTCCCCGACTCTCCCCAGGCAGCGGTCCAAAAAGCTCAGGACATCATCTGGAACTGGGGCTATCGGGAAATCGACGTCGCCTTTATCGCTCAGAATATCGGAAAAACGCGACGTACGCTGGAACGTTATTTCCGTGAAATCCTCCACTGCTCCGTCCGCGACGAAATCCACCGTTGCCGGATCATCCGTGCCTGCACGATTTTGCGGCAGACACGAATCAAAATTTCGCAAACCGCTTACATGGCAGGATTTACCGGCGTTGGGCAAATGAATCGCGTTTTTATGCGATACCTGAAAAAAACTCCCCGCGAAATCCGGGCAGAAAAACAAAAATAATCCTTATTTCAATTGCCAGATGGCCGACTTCAGGTTTCCGCCTTCGTACCAGACGCTGACGAGTTTTCCATCGTTTCGCTGGGCGGTGGAGGGGTAGCCCAAATCGATGGGGGGGCATTCGCTCAGGCGGAACGGTTCCGACCAGGTGCGACCTTCGTCGTGGCTGATTCGCACCAGGTTGCCAAACGGTTCCCGACGGTAGCCGTACGTCATCAAAAGCCGTCCGTCCTGGAGTTTCATCAGGTGCGACGGAATCCCCCACACGCCGATGGAGTGAATCCGGCTCCACGTCTTCCCGCCATCTTCCGATTCGGTCTGGAGCGTTTCCTGATTGCTGGTGGAAGCATGGCTGCGAATCTGGACGACAATCCGACCGCTGTCCGCTTCCACACCGTGGAGTTCAAAATAATGCGTATCGGGATTCTCCCCCGGAATTGGCTCCAGACCGGAGAGCCACGACCACGTTTTTCCGTCGTCGCGCGACTCACAAATCCCGATCGTTCTGGGATCGTCCCACAATTTCTTCCCAGCATACAGGAGCCGTCCATCCTTCAACGGAAATGGTCCGTGCGGCGAATTTACCACCGAGGAATAACGCGGCGACCACGTTTTTCCACCATCTTCCGAACGGATCATCCAGCACCCCAGTTCCGCACGCTGTGCCTCTCGCGTCTCAAAGGGCTGGTGGGCTTTTTCCCAGGAATCAAAACGTTCCTCCGACCACGTTCCTTTCCCTTCCGCCCGCCGCTTCCGCTCGTTGAGCAACTGCGGCAGGTAGGCAAATGAGGTAAACGTCGTCACCAAAATCGTCCCTTTTTGCGTCACGCAAATTCCCGCGTCCCGGTCGTCGGCAGGGTGATCCAGAATCGTCTCCCTTTTCGACCACGTTTTTCCACCATCGCTGGAACGGAACATATCGACCCGTCCAAATGGACAGACGTGCCCTTCCCGCCCGCCGGAAACGACGACCATCAAGTCGCCGTTGGGCAACTTCGCAACGGTCGGCCAGCCCTGATACTCTCTTGGCTGCGTGGGTTGAATCATCACCCGTTCCAGTATTTCCGCCTCCATCGTTTCCGGCGTTTTTTCCGCACGTCCCAACTTTGGCAAAAACAGCAGACTTCCCAACATCCCGCTGCGCAACAACATTTCCCGGCGGGTACATCCTTTGGATTTCATGAAAATTTCCTTTCGTGGTACATAAAATGACACATTAAATAATAGCCAAGCTACGCCTGGTGCGATAGATTGATTTCAAACATCGCTTTCATCTTTTAGAGTACGTCTAAAAAACATTTTTCCCTAAATTCATCTTATCGATAATCCCTGTTTTCAGTCTCCGCAGAGGAAAACGTAAGAACGGAAATATCTGCGTCTTCTGCGGATAAAAAAAAGGAAGTGCTGGAAAACGAATTTTTTAGAGAGATTTTTGGATAAATCCAGTGATTTCAACAGCTTCCAACGTTAATATTTGTCCGCAGATGACGCAGAAGACGCAGATGATTTTACTTCCATCTCTATCTTCTGTGGAAAGTTCCCTACGCTGCCAACGGCTCAACCGATGTTCTGGTAAATAAATATCTTGAAGTCATAGCACAACACTCTTGAAAATACGGCATGAACAACCATACTTATCAATTATCAATTATCAATTTAAAAAAGCACTAGGGGGTTTGAAGAAAAACCATCCCCGACTTATCCAAATCTTCCAAAAATGCGGTTAATTGTGCGTCGAACGCTGAATCGGGCACGAATCCCGGCAGACGTGACCAGGTATTTTCCAGCCAACCACGGTACTGAAGCATTTTTTTCAGCGTGTAGCCGAAATACGAAAACGTCTCTTTTCGCGGCATCAACTCGAAAACTTTGCAAACGCGGTCGGCCAATTGTTGCTTTTGTTGGAACGTCGTTTCGTCATTTTCCCGCAGCGCTTTCCCAAGAGAGACGTAAATTTCCGGCACGACGCCAATCAACGCCCCCATCATTCCATCCGCACCAGCCTTCAACGAATCTGGACCATACGCCTCATTTCCCTGAAGGACGAGAAAACGTTTCTTGCCCCGTTTTTGGAGAATCTCGAACGTTCGCTCGATGGTCGCTCCGGTCTCCTTCATACCGAGGAGGTTGGGGTACTCCATCTCTGAAACGATCGTCTCCATCGCAATCGGCGTGGGAGCTTTCTGGTGGTGGTACATCAAAACGGGAATCGGACTTTCGTCGGCGATCCGTTTCATGTAGGCCGTCATCTCCTTCGGCGAATAGCGAAAGAAAAACAACGGCGGCATGACCACCGCCACATCCACCCCCGCTTCCGCCGCGTGATGGCAGTTGGTAATGGTGCCTGCCAACGAAAAGCTGGTGACGCCGCCATAAATTTTCGCTCGGCCAGCGAGTCCCTTTTTCCCGGCACGAAACAGGCTTTCCCGCTCCTCCCACTCCAAAAGTGGCATATCTCCCGTTGAACCCGCTATAAAAACGCCCTCCACACCCGATTTTCCCATCTGCTGGCAGAGTTTTTCCATCGCGTCGGGATCGACGGAACCATTCTGGTGATACGGAGTTACCAAAACACCGATCATCCCGCCATACGAAGGCTGTTTTTCCGGTAAATCGGCGGCAGAAAGCGACTTTCCCCGGCCAATTGCCCAAGCGGAAAGGGTGCTGTAAACAATACTTTGTTGGATAAATTCTCGTCGTGTTGTCATCTTTTCTTCTGTCGGTAAAAGTTAAAAATTTCACTGAAAAACCTGGCCGTCCATCCGATTTCCCATCGCTGCGAAAACGAACAAATCAATACTGTACGACATCCCGATTACCGAGCCGTCGCACAATGTCACGTTCATACTCCCCGGGTGGGCACTGCCAACTCTCCAGTGATCCTGAGCGTGCCCCGAATCATAATCCTGACCGGGGGGAAGCACCTGACTGGAGGGAAAGGTTTCCGGGGTGAAACTAGCCACATTCGTTACCGTTCCGACGTACCGGAGAATATCCACATCCCCGCCGGTGTACGCGGACTGGTTGTCCCCCGAATCCTTTCCCGTGGCATAATTTTGCGGCCTCATGAATTTTTCCACGAACAAAATCGTGTTCGTCGTGCCGTCGGAAATTTCGGAAATTTGCGTGGTGGACTGGATGTAAATCACCCCCGATGCCGGAGTGGAGCCATACCCGGTGTATTTCCATGTGCTGACATATTGGGACGGACCATCCGAAGAAAGGGAGTTGCCATTTCCAGCGTTTCCCGCATAATCACAACGCCCCACCGCGGAAACCTGCTTCACCCGCCCCGTTTTCGACGAGCCGCCATAAAAAGGACTTCCCCACGATTGCGACGGACTCGTATTGGGATACGTCATGGCGGTACGTCGGGAAGGACAATAAAACGTCCCGATCGGTGTCTGAATCATCCGCGTTGCCCCTTCCTGATCCCCGGAACCGTCCCCGGTCGTGTAGTTGTACAGGGCAGTCTGTTCGATATACGGGAGCAGATTGAAGAACTGTCCTCCTGGCTGCTTGTCGGAAAAGCCATAATCGGGATTGCCGACCCAATTGTAGCCCCACCCACCTGTCGGAAAATGCCGCAATGCCGCTTCATGGTTCAAGGCAGCCAGCCCCAACTGTTTCAGGTTGTTTTTACATTGCAAATTCCGTGCCGCTTCACGAGCCTGTTGCACTGCCGGGAGCAGAAGTCCCACCAACATCCCGATTATCGCAATCACGACGAGAAGTTCTACCAACGTAAAACCTGCCGGAGTCGTTTTCCTCTCAGCCATGCAAGTCTCCTTTTCGGACGCCCAAAAGCCTCTTTCGGAACATCGCCATCCCTCCCACCAAGGCCAGCAAAAGCATCCACGTGGCGGGTTCCGGGACTTCCGCATTCCCCACGGAAAGCAACGCGTAATTCGCGGCAAATTCCGTATTAAACGGGGTGAAATCCCATGCCAGAACATCGTTCGTAAACATTCCCACAATGGAAATCGTCCCCGTTTCCGCGTCGGACGTTGCCGTGTATCCCAATTCTTCCCAGTCCGTCAGAAGAAACTCCGTAAAATTGTCCCAAGTCCCCTCTGTGCCGCCCGAAAAAGTCAACATCATTTCCAACAACCGATTCGGTGCCGTGTCCCATTCCAACCAACCACATTCCTGGAAATCCTCCGTTATTTCCACCGTTTCGTTGATCGAAAAATACTCCCCAGCCGCTTGCGCACGGTCATTCGCACTCAGGCCAAGCGTGGCGGAAGTTGTTCCTGCCGTCAGGTCAAACAGTCCCAAATCCTGATTGCCCCAAACACTGAAAGTGCCCCCCCCCCCCAGCTTCTCCAATATCGTCCACTCTTTTCCCGAAAGTGGTACCAAACCACCCGCCAATCCTGCCGAAATCGCCAGGGGCTTAATCGACACACTACCCTTCACCTGGATACACGACGCTCCCGTAGAATCAATGAAAACATTCAACTCGGATGGTTTCGCGGGATTTTCACTGTTCACTGCGGAAAACGTGCCGCCGATCGTGATCGTATTCCCCCCTCCATAAAGGTTGAGAATCGAATGCCTGTCCACAGAGTTTTCCACGTTTGCATCTCTGCCTGCCCGCAACGTCAGGTAATCGGTTATCACCAACGACGATTGTCCCGAAACGTTGACGATGGCCGGGCCATCCGGGTCTTGACTGGGGGCAATGATGTTGAGACGAGGCAACGTCAGCGATCCCCCTGTTTCCAGATTCAACTGCGCACCGTGAGCCATATAACAATCATCCGACCGATCGCTTCCCACGGTTACGGTTGCACCCTTCTTCACCGTCCAAATGCCGCCAGGGTTCCAGTTGTAAACCTGCTTGGCACTCACCATCGTATCCGCTCCCGATACCGTAAAGGTAAACGCGGCCGCTCCATTCCAACGGTAAAAACTGCACCGGACCTTATCGAAATAGTGCGATCCCCCCGTAATCTCCGTAGTAACACGGTCGCTCATCGAAGTTGCTCCAGTTGTCAGGATGTAAGGACTGTCCCAATAACCTGTCCCACCCGTCATGCGAATCGTGTCGCCAATCGCTAATGTGTTTGGCTTTATCGCGTCGGCCAAATTCTTACAATCCGTCGTGGATGTCCCATGATTACCCGTTATCTCATACGTCGCTCCCCAACCGGGAACCGCCACTCCCATCCATAACACCACACAAACCCAAAAAAGGTTCTTACTCATCGTCCGGTTCCTTTCTCAATAAAAGTTTTCTCATGATAGTTATCCATTTAATTGTGTCGATTCCCATTTCCATTAATCAGATTGGAAAATGAAAACGCTGTTTGAAATCCGTCTTTTCGCCAGGCGCAGCGCCGCTTGCGCCAAAGGCGAGAGCGGCTTACCCGTTAAGACGGAACCGCCGTGGAGAGGAAACCTTTCTGAAGAAAGAGTTATCCTCTCCAGACCTCTCTTTCCAAAGACTTTTGTCCGCCGCTACGCGGCTAATTTTATATGTGTTATTTTTATGCGACGTTATCGCAGCGACTGGCGAAGGCGGGACAGTTTCTGCTCCATAGTTTCCACCGGTTTCTGCCGCGTTTTTATCTGATTCAGGATGATGTCCAGCGCGTTCTGAACGTGAAAACGGGCTGCTTCATAAGCCACCGCCTCATCCCGTGCCTCAATGGCCTGAAATATCTGTTCGTGTTCAGACGCCACACGTCGCCGATTGGCAACATCTTCCGCCAGGGTTCTCTCCCAAGAGGGAATCATCACCCAGGAACGTGACAATAACCGCAACTGATTCATCATTTTCGCAACCAGTTGATTCCCAGCCATCTCGCTGATCTTCTGGTGAAAGGGTGCCTCCACCTCCATCATGATCAGATACCGGCAGCAGGCAAAATCTTCCTGGGAAATTTCCCCCGACTCCATCTGCGTAATCAAAGCCGTCTCCTTCCGACAACATTCCTGCAAAAAAAGGCATCCCTCGGTGGTCGCACGCCGTGCTGCCTGTTGGGTGCAGAATGGCTCCAATATCAAACGGACTTCGTAAACCTCCAGAATTTCTTCCTCCGAACTCTGCTTTACCAGAATCGTACCATCTTCCTGACGTTCCAGAACCCCTTCCTGCTGAAGGATTTGCACCGCTTCCCGCAACGGCGTCCGGCTTACCCCCAACTCTGCCGCCATCTTCCGTTCCGAAATCTTCATCCCCGGATTCAATTCCCGCGTCAACAGTTTCCGATGAATTGCGTCGTATACTTTTTCCTGTTGTTTCTTCAATGTTCCATCCTGAAATGTTGTTAAATTTTCTGAAATACTGGTATACCACTTTGGAATACCAGCATTATAACCACAGAATTTCCCAATGTCAAGATAGCGGGGGAAATTTTTTCAGAATTTTATTTTTCAGATTTCCATTAGCATTTCCTGAAAAGGGAGAGAAGCCCCACTTGGAGAGAGGAGCCATCGTGGCGTATTTCAGAATTTCCCCTGCGGCAGAAATTTTCCCCGCCATTTTTCCTCTTCGGGGAGCCATTGTGTCTCGATTTTCAGAGGTTCTTTTCCGTCTGTAATCGTGACGGTCAGTCCCGACGTTTCTGCCGAAGCGTACCGGGGCGGAATCCAATACCGCACCAGATTCGGCATTTTCAGGAGCGTGGCGGTCACTTCCACACGGTATTCTCCAGGCGGACAGCCGTCGTTGGCATCGTAGTTGCCCAACACGAACGTTCCGTTGGCGTCCACCATTCCCACCGCCGGACGGCCTCCCGCAACGGGCAAAAGGCGTATGGAACCGGCAAAATCTCCCGCAAGCGGCTTGCCATCCACCCAGACCGTCCCTTTCACCGGGACTCGCTCCGGGCGACCGTCGCCGCAACCCAGCCCCACCACCATTCCCCCTGCCAGCAACCATCCCAGCCAAAGTTTCATCAGTAGGTCTCCTTATTCACTTCCTGTCCTGCGCGTGTGGAGAGACTCTGGTAGAGCGTGTAGTCGATTCCTTCGCTCAAATACGAGACATGGCCGTCTCCGAAGAGGAAATTGGCTCCTCCGGGATGGTACGAGCCAAACGCTGCGTTGAGAGGGTAGTTGCCGTACGTGTACGTGATACCCGTTCCAGGAGGGGTGTTGATGGCATTGTCCGCCGCCCGCAGCGTCCGAAAAACCAGCCCGACCAGATACGACGTCCGCGACATTTCATTGCCGCCGTCCACCAACTCACCCGCAAAAATCGTCTGGGAAAGTCCATCCGCAATTTCTGCCGAAGTGATGGCACGGTTGTAGAAAAAAACACCGTCATTTTCGTATTTGTAGTACATGTTCCGCCCACTCCAATTCGTGGGAATCCGGCTTCCTGCGCAGAGTGCGTAGTCCGACTTCACCATATCGTACATTTTGCTTCCCGTCAGGCAATTCGTCGATTGCAGCGCGTCGGGAATGATGGAAGACGCACACCGAAAACTGGCCTGCGGCATTCGGGCAGCGTCGTAGTAATTCCCGCTATCCCAACCACTTACGGTAGAATCAGGCGTTTCGCCCGTACCACAAGGAAAGACGTTCCCCTGATTCAGCGATTCGTACAACGCCATCTGTTCCAACTGCGGTAACACGGCAACGAAAGGTGTGGAAGCGTAACGTCCGGTAGATTTGACCGAATTGTCATAAAAACACGTTCCGTCACAACCTTTTCGGCCTGCGGGAAACTCCTGTCGCAGGGATTCGTAATTCAGCAAAGCGAGACCAATCTGTTTCAGATTGTTGGCACACGCCATCCGCCGAGCCGCTTCCCGTGCCTGTTGCACCGCGGGAAGGAGCAGCCCGACCAGCATTCCAATGATGGCAATCACCACCAGCAATTCCACTAACGTAAACGCCCGTTTCATCTTCACCCCCACCGTTTCCGTTCAGCAAGATTTTCGCAAAAAACCACGTTTCCAACCCGCCACCAGCGTCCCGGCCAGCAACAGCAACAACCACGTCTGCGGTTCAGGAACACTTTGCCCGGCCAGCCCGGTCAGCGTCACGGCACCGTTGGCATAACTCGAAAAATCCCAGGCAAAATGCGTGGGAAAATCGGCCGCAAACAGTCCAACCTGCCAGAGTGAATCTCCCAGAGAAGTCACCTCCAGCGAACTGTTTTCGTTGAGCCAGGTGAGAAACTCGTCCGTATCCCCCACTCCTTCCGTGGAGAAAATCAGGTTGTAGGGATCGGAATTCGCTTCCACGGCAATCACTCCCACATCCAACCCATCCTCCAATCGAAGCCAACCGGAATCGACCGTGTAGGAACCGTTCGCCTCCGCCAGCGTCAGAGTGATTTTCCCAGTCCCTCGGGCGGCATTCCAGAGGGGACTGTTGTCGTGAATCGTGAAAGTGTCCAAATTTCCACTCCCCACGGTGAGCAAATCATGTGACGTTTCCGCAATCGACATCACCCCGGCACTGGAAAGGTTGACCGTATTACCACTTGCGAAAGTAGCGTTTCCGTGGATTGTCACTTTTCCCAATTGCTCGTTGCGAACATCGAAATTCAAAGTGGAAGCACTGTTTACGGTATAATCTCCGGTCACGAACAATTCGCCGCCGGAAACGTTGATGGAGGAACCGGTGGATGAAGCATGAAAAATAATATTGTGATTCACCGTCAATTTCCCGCCGGAAAGGTTAATAGACTTGTTCGGAACGTTGAACGCCAATTCCGTTCCCGACCCGGAAATCACTTCTCCCCCCGTAATATTCAGCGTGGCATTGCAGATACTCAATCCCTTTGTCACATTCAGCGTCCCGCCATTCACCGTCCATTCCACCGAACCGTTGGTGGTGTCGCCATCCGTGCTGTTGAGGTACAAACGCCCCTCCACATTCACCGTCCCACCCGTCATGAGTACGGTAGCCTTGTTTTTAAAACCAGCATACATATTCCCCGCCACACTCACCGTCCCGCCGTTGAGTATAATATTTGCCGTCCCTTCATTGCCCCAGTAAGCAGTTCCCAAAACTTCCACCGTGCCAGCGTTGAGCGTATATTTACCTTGACTGCCAGCATTTCTTCCAATGTAAAATTCCTGATAGACCCCCTGCTCCAGTCCGATTCGCACCGCCCCACCATTCTGAACCATCGTTCCGGTGCCCCCCTGTCCAATGACCAGATTTTGCCCAATATCAACGGTTCCGGCAGAAAACGTGAACGTTCCCGACCCTCCTGTCGAACGTCCCAGGTACAAACTGTTCGCCAAATCCAGCGTCCCGCTTTCCCCGTTCACGCCTTCCCCAAGTACCATCGTTCCCGTGCCGGTATTTCCGATGGTGAAGTACGTCCCATTCACCGTCCCACCTGTCATGGTAAACGTTCCGGTGCCCGCCTGACCAACATGGACCCCGCTGGTGTCACTCCAATCCCCTCCCACATTCACCGTCCCGCCCGACATCGACATCGTTCCGCTGGAACCAGCATTATTTCCGATACGAAAATTGGCAGCCAAGATACTTCCCGACGTTATCTCCAACGAACTCGTTCCCATATTGGCCACATTCAAATTTCCTGTGGTGGAAACACTCCCGCCATCCACCAGAAATTGATCGTTATTGATAATGTTAAACGTTCTGTTGAAATTCAGAGAGCCATCCGTTTTTACCTGAATCGTGCCGCCCAGACTGAGGTCTGTTTCTGGATTCACCTGCGTCGTGCCGGCAATGACCAGACGACTTCCACTTCGCGTGTCCAACGTTTTTAACGTCGTCGTCGCACCCAGTTCCAAATTGGAATCGCCAGCATACAAAGTCAGTTGAGAGATGTTGAGCGTTCCTGAAGAAAGAACATTTTGAACTTTCGTTCCAGAAATGGAAAGTACCAGATTGGGAGCGTCGATCGAAAGTGTCCCGCCACTCTGGATGAAACCGGAGCCGGCATTGATGGTAAACGCGGTGGCATTCGCGTCGAATTGCAACGTCCCACCCTGCAAACGAAAAACCGTTCGATTGGCATAATCAGGAGCGTCTCCCAAAGAAGTTCCATTCGTGTTGAGAATCATCCCGCCCGTCGAAATTGTGCCGGAAGAAACGATGATTCCCTGATTGGCGGTCGTGGTGTAGCTCGCGTCGAACGGCGAAGCCTGTCCATTATTCCAACAGGCATCCGTCAGTCGTCCGGTTGTGTCCGCATCCCAAACATAATCTGCGTATCCTACCCCCCCCCCCGACATTAACATCAGGGCAAGACACCCCAAAACATTCTGGAACATTTTCATGATATAGGCTCCTGTTTGCGTTTCAAATCCTCTTGACAAACTCTTTTGTTTGGCTTATGCTGTCAATACACTCTGCCGTTTCCCGTAGTCGGGCGAAAATTTCAGGCAGAATGATAATGACAGTAATATTATAAACCATACAGGGAGGATTTCAATAGTAAAATTGCGAAAAACCATGGTAACTTTGCGAACCTCCAATTTCCTGAACGTCTCGGTTTACATGCGTATCAATTACGAGAGCATGCGTGGGATTTTTCGTGGAATTTTGCTTTATGAGAAGGTTCACGGACCGTGGAATATTCACCTGGCCAGCGAACACCATTATCTGGAAGAGGATTCCAATTCCCCCAACGTTTTGGTTCGCGCAAACGCGGTCCCGGATGGAATTATCGCGTGGGGAAACCATGAGCCGATTGCCCAAAAACTCCTCCAGGCCATTCACGCGGGAACGCCTGTCATTCTCATCAATCCGTGGGAAGAGTACAACGCCATTCCCGAATTTCACACCTGCGGACGGATTTCGTGCGATTCGTATCGTGTGGGAGAGGCGGCTGCCGAGTTTTATCTGGAGCGGAACTACCGAAACTTCGCGTTTGTGGGGGCTCGGAAAAAAGTCATCTGGTCGCGGCGGCGGGGAGAAGGTTTTGTCCAGACGCTCACGGAAAAAGGTTATACGGTGCCGGTTTATGAGCCTGCCAATGAAAAAATTTCGCAGAAACAGGACGAAATCCGATTGGGAAAGTGGCTTCGCAAACTCCCCCCCAAAACCGGGCTTTTTGCCGCGATGGATCCTCGTGGAAAACAGGTGATCGACCTCTGCCATCGGTGGGGGATTCGGGTGCCGCAGGAAATCAGTGTGCTGGGAGTCGATAACGACGAATTCCTCTGCCAAATGACGACACCTGCCTTGAGCAGTATCCACCTGCACCTGGAAAAAGCGGGCTACCATGCCGCCGAAATGCTTCACCGACGGATGCGGAATCTGCCGTTGGAACAGAAGACATACTGGTACGGCGTCCAGCGAATCGAAGCGCGAGCCTCCACAGAATGGGTCGTGGTGGAACATCCCCTGGTAGCCGAAGCACTCACCTTCATCCGAAATCATTGCAGCGAGCTGATTACCATCAACGACATTGCCCGACAGTTTGACGTTTCCCGACGGACGCTCGAAAAGACGTTCCGAGCCGAACTGGGACGCACAATTTTTCAGGAGATTCTCCGCCAGCGACTGCAAAAACTGAGCCGTCTGCTGGCAGAAACGGACATTCCCCTCTCCGAACTCTCCTCCATCTGCGGTTTCGCCAGCGACAGCTACATGGGCAAAGTCTTCAAAAAAATTTATGGCTCCACCCTCCTCGAATACCGACTCCAAAGCCGAACACGATAAAAATGATATAATGATATAATTATATAGTTATACTCCTTCCCCTTAAAATTTCCGGGAAACGAAAAGAAAGCCCCTTCCTTGGGGAATACGTCCGACAGGGCGGGGGTGGGTTGGTGAAGGGAATCCGAAAAACTCAAGTGACATTTTGAAAACATCGATTGAGCCGTTGGCAACGTAGAAGACTTTCCACAGAAGAAAGAGGTGGAAGTAAAATCATCTGCGTCTTCTGCGTAATCTGCGGACAAAAAAAAGGAAGTACGGAAAAACGAATTTTTTGGAAAGGTTTTTGGATAAATCCAGCAATTTCAACCACTTCCAACGTTAATATTTATCCGCAGATTACGCAGAAGACGCAGATATTTCCATTCCCACTTTTTCCTCAGCGGATACTGGAAACGGGGTTGAGTGACGAGATATACTCCTTCCACTTTGAATTTCCAGAAAACGAAAGGAAAGCCCCTACCTTTGG
>JAUNBF010000117.1 GCA_030527185.1 Planctomycetia bacterium
TCCACGGGGGAAGGGAATCCGCTGGAAAAACAGGAGGAATAGGGAAAATGTGTTGTCATTCTCAAAAACCATTCCTATAATTATAGGTATTTTTAGGAATTTCGGGAAAATAGCGTAAACCCTTATTTTTACGGTACTTGCGTATTCCTAAAAATATTTTGGGAATTTCAGGAAACTACCTATTTTAACACCCATTCCACGCCTAAACCAGATTTTTTTGAAAAAAACCTTGCATATAAGTGCAGGGGGCAATATTCCCGATGAAAAAAATGTTATAATGTGCGTACGAAAGAAACACCGGAAGGAGGAAAAATGGCAAGCGTATCGAAAAAAGGAAACGGTTATTATATCTGAATTTCCTTGATGGAACCCAAAGGAAAATCTACGGATTTTCAAACAAACGGGTGGCCGAGCGGGCGGGCGAGAGGATTGAATCCCTCCTAACGTGCCGTCTGTCCGGCGGCCTGACGGATGAAATCCAGCTATGGCTCAAAGAGATTCAGGAAACCCCACTTTACAACAAACTGGCGGCGTTGGGGCTGGTTGAGGAGAAAAAGCCTGAAAGGACGTTTTACGGACTGATGGAAGCGTATCAAACCAGTCAATCGGATGTCACGACAGAAACTCATCAAACGTATCTCAAGGTTTTTCATAACCTTAGGGAATTTTTTCGGGAGGATATTCCGTTGTCGAACATCACGAAAGAGACGGCAGAAGGTTTCATTTTTGGCTGCGAACGGAGCCATTAAACCGTCGCGTCCGCAAACCAAAACCCTACCGACGTTTTCGTATGATTCCCCTCTCCCCTGTTGTGGAGCAAGTCCTATCCGATTGGTTCCATCAGTCCCCGGAAGGTGAACCGCTTGTATTTCCCGGCATGAAAGCTAAACAAAACTTTTCCGTAATGACCGAAAAACTAGCCGTCCGTGTGTTGGGCGAATGCAGGTTAAACCCGTGGTACAACCTGCGGAAATCCTTCTGCTGCGACATTCTCCCCGTCGTCCGCGATATTGCCACCTATGAAGCGATTACCGACCACTCCTACGCTGTTGCCGTGAAACATCTCAAATAATGACCAAAGGCCGTACACTCAAAGGAATCGAACAAGCCGCCACCCTCTTCTCCAACATTTCCCTTCCCTCCGAACCCACCCCAAAACATCGGGGGTGTAAATGGGGACTTGCATTGCATTGCGGAAAACTGGGCATTGTCTGACTGTAGCTAAAGGAGAATTAAAGTTGGAACATTTTTACCCCTCTCAAAATAAACGTTTTTTGATGTCTCTTTCCGAGGCGGCGGATTATTGTTGGAAGGAGATTTTTTGGAAAAGGGTTTCAAGTTTTTGTTCGTAGGAGAGATTTTGGCGACACGCTGCTTATGGTTTACTATCGGGGCAACGTGTCATCCAATATTAGGAATGGTGGTTACTCCAATCCATCTTCAAGACATCCGGTGAGGAGTTTTCCTTCAAGGATCGTTTTGTAGGTCCAATATTCTTGCAAGTTGTCCAGATAAAGGAGATACATACTGGCGAACGTTTGTTGGGAATTGAGGAGGTCGAGGTAGTTCAGTTCGCCATGTTCGTAACCGCTTCGGGCAAGTTGGAGCGATTCTTTGGCTTGGGGGAGGATTTTGTCGCGATATTTTTGGAGGTTTTCGCAGGCACTGGCATAACGTCGATAGACGTCGGCGAGACGTTGTTGAACGTTGAGGAGGATTCGGTCGTACTCCTGGTGCGCGGCCAGGACTTCACTGCGAGCAGAGGCGATATTTCCCTGATTCCGATCGCGGATTCGCAGAGGGACGCTGACACCAAGTCCGACTTGTGTGGCATGACTTTCGGTATTATACATGATTCCTCCACCGACGGTGAGGTTGGAGGAATTACGAGCATTTTCCAACTCCAGTTTCTTCTGAGCCTGCTGGATGGCGGCCTGCGCACGGGCGATTTCCGGGCTGGTTTCGAGCAGAACCTGAGCAAAAGCGTCCCACGAAAGGAGATTCGGTTGACATTCGAGCGTATCGGTAATGGTCACCGGGGGCATGTCTGGCGTGCCCAGGACGCAGGCCAGTTCTTTCCAGGCGGCCTGGTGGTCATTCTGTGCCGAGACGAGTTCGGTACGTGATTTTTCGAGTTCCATTCCCATGTTGAGAAGGTCGAGTTTGGTAACTTCCCCTTTGCTGTAAAGGGATTGAGTCATTTGGTAGATACTTTCGTTAATCTGGACGAGTTCCTGGTGGAGCGTCTTTTTTCGATCCGCAACCAAAAAAGCAAAGGCCGCCACACGAACGTCGGTGCGAACCTTCCATTCGGCCATTTTGAGCGACTCTTTAGCAACTTCAATCTCCCGGCAGACGACTTCCTGAGCGTGTGTCAGTTTATTGCGAGTGACGATTTCCTGGGAGAATTCGACCCCTTGCTTTCCCATGTTGCCGGAGGTGATTTCTTCCGCCACATAACCAACTTCGGGATTGGGAGCCAGCCCTTCCTGAATCCAAAGTCCGTTGAGGGAGGTGATGCGCTGCTGCTTGGCCATCAGAACAGGGTGATGTGCCAGGGCAATCTGTTCCAATTCCGCAATCGTCTGAGCCACGGTTTCTTCTGCCTGAATAGGAATACCGTACAGGTTGAAAAGGCCCACTGTCATCCAGGAAATGGAAAAACAGAGACGATGTAGTAATTCTTTCATATCTTCTCATCCTTTAGAAGAAAACAGATGTTCCGTGGAACTTGCATCGCTTTTGAATGTATCGGATGTACAGATTATCAGGATTAGGGAAACTTGAAAAATCGGTGTAGATCGCCAAAATCCAGGTCGCCCAGCGAGTACAATTTGTATGGCAGCACGAATTCTCCATGTTCATGCGGATTCCGTATGACAGCCATCGCAGTGGTCGAAATTACGGGCGTGGCGAGATGAACGTTTGGACAGACATACTTTGCATTTCAAGAAAAACGAAAAGTTCCCCCCCCCCCCGAGAGCCGTGAACGGAGGGTGTGGCTCGAAGTTCCGGTGATTGGCATTTTCTGGGACTGCGTACGTTCCCCACGGCTCTTCAAAACTCCTGCTTTGGGGAGGGATGTTCCAGGGGAATCCGAAAAACTCAAGTGGACGGAGTATCCTAGTGCTTTGTTCCATTGATAATGATGGGTATTTATACCGTATTTTTATGGGGGAGCGTGTTATGACTCATGATATTTATAAGTTTAACAGACCACGAAAACACTTCTAAAAACATTTTCTTCTTTTTATTTTTCCATCCCTGTTTCAAATATCCACCGAGAAAAAAGTGGGAACGGAAATACCTGCGTCATCTGCGAATAAATATTAACGTTGGAAGGTGTTGAAATTACTGGATTTATCCAAAAAACTCTCCTGGAATTTTTCTTAAAAAATCGTTTTTCTGCACTTCTTTTTTATCCGCAGATGACGCAGAAAACGCAGATGATGTTATACTCCTTCCACTTTGAATTTCCAGAAAACGAAAGGAAAGCCCCTACCTTTGGGAGGGGTACGCCCGGTAGGGCGGGGGGTGGGTTGGTGAAATGGCAGAACAACGTTCTATTGGGCAAATTACGATAGAACGCTCCTTTGTTATTCCACCCTACCCACCCCGGTAGCCTAACGGCTACCACCCCTCCCCAAGGGAGGGGCTTTCGTGCGGAAAACCGAAAATTTCAAGGAACACTGGTATATTTCCATCTCCATTTTCTACGGAAACTTTTTTACGCTGCCAACGGCTCAACCGATGTTTTCTAAATGCCAAACATGGCAAACAAATTCTGGAAGTGCTTCGCTCAATCCATGACTGCACTCTACTTTCCGTTTTCTTCCAGCATTCTCAACCGACGGCGTTCATTGGAAAGTCTCAACCTCAAGCCCGCGTCGTATGGCTTTTTCATCTCTTCAAAGATTTTTTTCTGCATGGACTGCGGCACGTTCTTCTCGTTCAGCATCTTGCGAAGTTCCTTCATGTTTTCACGTCCCGAATCATAAAAAAACGCAAACGTGTTGAATATCTCCGGCTCCATTTCCGCATAGGCTTTGCGAAGTTTCGGAATCTCCTCCAACTTCAGCCAGGAAATGGCTTTCGGGAGCATGCGGATATACTCTTCACGTTCTTGGGAATCCCTCACCATGTAAGGCCATGCTAAATCGGGATATCGAGACGTTCGCCCCAAACCTTTCGGCCAACCCTCTTTATAACTTTCTGGCCCACCTTTTGGTCTCTCCGCCAAAAAATTGAATTTTGGAAGCCGTGTTCGATAATATTCGTCCCATTCCTCCAACTCTTTTTGAAGTTCCTTCTCCCTTTTTTTTGAAATCAGCTCCAAATAAGCCGCCAGACCCTCCACATAAGCCTCCACGAATTCCCGCCGGTTTTCCAAAAGAAATGCTTTCACCGTCGGGATATTGCCTGGATAAGGCTGTAAAACCCATCGCAAATACTCGACGCGTTCATGTTTGAATTCTGGAGAAATTAATAAATAATTTACTTTAATCCCCTCGACGCAACATTTGATAAGCGATCGGTTTTCGTCACATTCCCCATAATACCCTACCAAATTAAGAACCTCGATAAAGTAATGCCGCGGGCAAGGTTCCTTGAGCAAAGATGCCAGTGCGGCTTCCAGATTTTCATACAATCCCCCACGATCTTCTGGATCGGATTTTTGGACAGATTCGAGGCAATCATAAAAAACTTTCTGTTCTGTGGTCAAAGGCTCGCCAAGAGGGTCATCGTCATCATAATCCTCCCCCCAAATAGGTGAACAGCTTAAAAACAGCAAAAACAAAAACCAATAATTCCATTTCATTCGAGTACTCCTTCATTTTAAAGCTCTTCAGCCGTGTATTTAATGACTTCCGTCACACTGTGTGAATGTTCATTTTTTGAAAGCGTAAAACGAACCGTAAGTTGGCGAACGTAATGTACCCCGGCAATTGTTTCGTCAATAACCTCGTCCCCTATTACTTTACAGGAAAACGCTTGAGTTAAATACGCAAAGGTTACATAATTTCCATTCTGGCTAAACGATAGCCTTTGTGGAATCTTCCAACTCCACGTTCCTTCTGTTCCTACAAGAAATACTGACTTGGGAAGATAAAAGCAACAATCATCAATTCCCATGCCTTCACTATCGCCTATTTTAAATGCCTTTAGTGGAACATGCCCTGTGTTTGAAATGTAATTGCAAATTCCACTTGTTTCTCCCACGCATTCCCCTTCTTGGAACCACAATTCATCATATGAAACATTTTTCGGTAGCAGTTTCCTATCTTTTAACTTAAATCCGATACCATACATTTCCTCCTCATTCTGTTCGACTCTAAAATCATGTGGTTCCATTTGATCAGAAACCAACTTGGGAGAGTAAACCGTAATGGACGTGTTCTTTACGTATTCTTGCCCCGAAACGTCCACTTTTACTTCCAAATCAAATTTCCAGCTCCGGATTCTGTTCTCTTCGGTATGGGTTGAAGAATAAGAAGCTAAATAAATTTGATAAATGTAATCATCCCTATTTATTAACTCGATTGTAGATTTTTTCACAACCTTCCCATTCCTTGTGATTTGAATTGATTTTATCGCCAACTCACCACGATATCGAGGAGTTTCATTTTTAATAACGGCATTTACTTTAAATCGTTCGCCAACTCCAAATTCTTTGCGGACATCCGTAGCGTTTGAAGCAGCACAAATTTCAATCTCAAAATCCGGCTCTTCCATGACAAAAGCGCCAGTTAGTTCCCAAGTCGGATTTTGTCCCTTGTCTGCGGTCTGTTTTTGAGGGCTAAGGATTCCAGAGAAGGTAGGATTGTATATTTTTTGCAATATATCCTTGGAAGTATCAATCTTTTCACTCCAGTGTTTGATAACACCTGGTGCCTTTATTCCTTTCGGGCGAGGTTCTGTTCTCTAGTTCCTCGAATCGGAAGATTTAACATTTTCCACATCAAATTTATAATCGGGCGGTCTGGTCGCTTTTACAAAAAGATTTTTATTTTCTGTTTGTAAATTACCAAAGTGAACGGAACTATTCGGTACCACTTGCCTGGATACGCTGTTTTGAGCGCAAATTTCATTATGGGGTATTCCAGAGGTTACTATTGCGAATCCTAAAATAATCAAATATTTTGCGAAACCTTTATTCATACTCATCCTCCTGATATTTTTCCGGGTGCTCAAACATGTCAATCAATTCCAGAACATCTTCTTTATCTGCGTTTGGGTATTTTTTCATGTAACTGCGCAGACGTTTCACCGCCGTTTGAGGACTGATTGCGCTACCACTACTAATGGCCCAGCTGTAATAAGCCTGCTGAGCATAAGGAGATTTTGGATACTGCTCGAAAATAATTTGGAATACATCCAGACCCTTTAATTTCGTCTTGTTGGACAGATCCCACTGAATCGCCAGAAGCCATAAGGCACGTTCCGCCGAAGCCGTTCTGTCAAATTTTTGTCCCGGAAGAAATTGAGTGAAAAGCTGTTCCATCTCTTCCTTTTGACGCAAATACATCAGTGCCGTACCAAGAGCAAAGGAACAGTAAGCTGCCCGTTCCCGATCGCAAAGAATTTCTGGATTTCTCAGCAGTTTTCGGAATTTTCTTTCTGCCGGAGGATAATTTTGCATTTCCAGTTCCATATCGGCCAGAAGGAGCTGCCAGCGGATTTTCGTTCCCTGAAACGCGGCCATCTCACTGGACCACGCATACATTCCGCCGCGATTATGGTCAATATTCCACAAAAATCGTTTCACGTAAGACCAGGTGAAACCGTTCGAATCGTCCTCCTGTTGGAAATGAGAGTCGAGCGTGTAAAGCGTTTCCCAGATTTTTTTCGCACGCGGATAATCTTCTTGTGCGTAAGCAATCAGTCCGAGCCACGAAATCGCGGTTTTCTCCTTGCTCACCGCATACCACGAACATTCCCGACGATTAAAAAGCTCGCCCGGCTTCAAATTTACGTAAGTAATATTGTGCCAGATCGTATCCTGGACCCGTTCCGTCTCTGGTGGTTTGGAAACCTGCACGGCCTTTCCCGGTACCTGAAACTGAACCAGTTGTGTGTCAAGTCGGCGAATCTTTTCAAACCAGTTCCAAGAACGCTGAAGCCATTTTTCCGCCTTATGCGGCTCAACGAAGATATTCAGCCAACACAGCCCGATTTCCAGCATGACTTCACCGCGATAAAGGCCGTTCTCTTCAGAAGTTATGAACGCCTCCGCTTCTTTTTCCGCCCGCTCCAGCGCGGAAAGACCTGTTGGAAGGGTCGAGGCAAGAGTGAGAAACGCGGTTAATTCGTCTATCTCCGTCTGATATTTTTGGAGATTTTCCTTGTTTTTTTGTTCTTTCGCAGAATTCAACTTCATTCGGAGGCTGGATATCTGTTTTTGTTTCGATTTTATAATATCTGGGACTTTTTCAAGGTTCGTGACATCCGCAAATTTCGTCAGAAGCACGATTCGATAACACCGCGATGCCTCGGCATAAATCGTATCGGGATAGTCGGCTATAAGTTTTTCGTAAAGCCAGTACGCCATCAGATAATCTTTCGCGAACTCCTTCTCTCTTGCCTCCCGATACGCCACCCAATCAGGGCCATAACGGTCCGCGTCAAGTTGTTTTTTTGCAGTTTTCCGTTTGGTTTCAAGGCGATTTTTGATGATTTTTTGTTCTTCCGAAAAGAAAATTCGATCCCCTTTCCCCAACTCATATTCTATTTTCTTCAGTGTTTCAAGAACTTTCAACCCAAACGAATAAAACTCCATCACACGATCCAGCATTCCCATTTTGACGTAAAGATCACCACCCGTCTCCGCTGCCAGAACGCGTGATTCATCCGAAAAATTCTGTCCCACTTGGTCAATAATTCGCAGCGCAAGTTCCGGTTGCCCATCATCCAGCAAGCAATTGGCAATTTCAATCGCGCAAAGTGCGTTCCCTGCGTCAATGTTCCACTCTTCCAGAGGTGGAATTTTCAAAGGTTCTCCCTTCTCTGATGTTTTCTTTCCTACAAGACGCGACCCCGACTTTCCCACCCCAACAGTAGGCAAAAGCATCTCAACACAAAGCGCCGGTTTTTTCTCGATTTTTCTCTGATACTGAGCTGCCAGAAGCAAAAAAGGACGTTTCGCTTCTTCTGTCGGAGCCATTTTCCAAAGATTTTGGCAAACCATCTAATCTTGTGGTGTTGCCTCTCCATTTTCCAGGCGGACGGGAAAGTCACGCAAAAACTTCTCAACATTGCCTTTCCCAACATCATTCTGAGCCAACAGAACGGTGGTACTCCACCAAAAAAACAACAGAAATCCATATTTTTTCATCTTTCTTCCTCCAAAACAGATTCTCACTTTCTTCCAATATGCGTCTTGGGGGAAGTAATGTCAAGTAGTTTGTGCTTATTTTTAAGAAAAGGAAATGGAACCCTGAATATTTCCTGTATTTTTAAGAACTGCAAGAAACAAAAAAAGGACGTAAGAAATAACTCACGTCCTTTTTAATGAATTGTGCTGGCGAAACCTACTCTCGCACTTGCA
>JAUNBF010000004.1 GCA_030527185.1 Planctomycetia bacterium
TCTCCAGGAACGATTGGAAAAAGGGCTTCCAACAGGAAAAAAAGCAGGACAAAAAGAAGGGATTCAGGAAGGCCAAAGAAAAAGTCTTCTGGCGGTTTTGCGGACACGTTTTGGCGAAATTCCTGAAGAGGTACTTCGGAAGATAGATTCTCAGGAAAAGGATTGGGGGGAATTGCTGACACTGGGCATTACGTGCGATACCTTGGAGGAATTTTGCGGTTATTGGAAGTGAAGAGAGATGGGAAAGTGGTTCCTTAAGTTCCCTCCCCCCTTGACTTTTTTTCACGGATGGTTATGATAGTGCGTAATTCCTGCGGAAATGGCGGAATTGGCAGACGCGCTAGGTTGAGGGCCTAGTGGGGTTAAACCCGTGCAGGTTCAAGTCCTGTTTTCCGCACTTTGTTTTCAGAATCCTGATTTTTTTCTACGAGAAAAGAATTGGGATTTTTTTGTTCATTCTCAAAAAGAGGGAGAAAACGAATGAAAAATCATCTCCGACAAGACCCTTTTCTGGCACGTGATACATTTGATACGGGAAATGGCCGGGCGGTACTCTATCGATTGACCGCACTGGAGAAGGCAGGCGTGACGGATTTGGACAAACTGCCGTACTCGATTCGGGTTTTGCTGGAGTCGGCGTTGCGGAACTGCGACGATTTTGAAGTTTCGCAGCAGGACATTCGGAACATTGCGGGGTGGACGCCTGCGGGAGAGCGGATGGAGATTCCTTTCAAGCCGGCACGGGTGATTTTGCAAGATTTTACCGGGGTTCCCTGCGTGGTGGATTTGGCAGCGATGCGTAGTGCCATGGAACGTCACGGACGGGATACGCGGAAAATCAATCCGTTGGTGCCTGTCGATTTGGTGATTGACCATTCGGTTCAGACCGATTATTTTGGCTGTTCGGAGGCATTTGCGAAAAATCTGGAGTTGGAATTCCACCGGAACTCGGAGCGTTACGCCCTTTTGCGGTGGGCACAAAACGCGTTGAGCAATTTCCGAGCCGTGCCGCCATCGATGGGAATCATTCACCAGATCAATCTGGAGTATCTGGCGAAAGTTGTTTTCACGCAGGAGGACGAATCGGGGGAAATGGTGGCGTTCCCGGATACGTTGGTGGGGACGGACAGCCACACGGTGATGATCAACGGGCTGGGCGTTTTGGGCTGGGGCGTTGGTGGAATCGAGGCGGAAGCGGTGATGTTGGGACAGCCGTTGTATATGCTGCTGCCGGATGTGATTGGGGTGGAATTGACGGGCAAATTGCCTGCGGGGGTGAATGCGACCGATTTGGTGTTGACCGTGACGGAAATGTTACGGAAAGAGGGGGTTGTTGGGAAATTCGTCGAATATTTCGGCAACGGCGTGGCAACGATGAAACTGGCCGATCGGGCGACGCTGGCAAATATGGGGCCGGAGTATGGGGCCACGATGGGTTATTTCCCGGTCGATTCGCAGACGATTGCGTATTTGCGTCAAACGGGACGAACTGATGCGGAAGTTGCCTTGGTGGAGAATTACCTGCGGGAACAGAAACTTTTCCGAACGCCGGAATCTCCGACACCGGAGTATACGAAGGTGCTGCGACTCGATTTGTCCACCGTGCAGCCCTGTCTGGCAGGTCCGAAACGGCCGCAGGATCGTGTGTTGTTGTCACGGATGAAGGAGACGTTTGCCCAGGCACTTCGTACTCCTGTGGAGGAACGGGGTTTTGGACTTTCGCCGGAAACGTTGCCTCAGGGGATGGTTCAGGGGAAGGAAATCACGCATGGTGCGGTCGTCATTGCGTCGATTACAAGTTGTACCAACACGAGCAATCCGGGAGTCATGCTGGCGGCAGGATTGCTGGCGAAAAAGGCGGTGGAGAGAGGGTTGCGGACGCAGCCGTGGGTCAAGACGAGCCTGGCACCCGGTTCCCGCGTCGTGACGGACTATCTGGACAAGGCAGGTTTGACCGATTCGCTGAATCAGCTGGGGTTCCAGACGGTCGGATATGGTTGTCTCACCTGCATTGGCAACAGTGGTACGCTGATGGAGGAAACGGCTCAGGCGGTGACGGAAAACGAACTGGTTGCGGCGGCCGTGGTCAGTGGCAACCGGAATTTTGAGGGACGGGTGAATCCACTGGTGAAAGCGAACTATCTGGCCAGTCCTCCATTGGTGGTGGCGTATGCGTTGGCGGGAACGGTCGATTTTGACTTTGAAAAAGACCCGTTGGGAGTGGATTCTGCGGGAAATCCGGTCTTTTTGAAGGATATTTGGCCGACGGACGCGGAAATTGAGGAGGCGGAAGCGGCCTCGGTTTTGCCGGAAATGTTTGCCCATCGTTACGGCCATGTTTTCGAGTGCGACGCGGCCACGACCGATGAAGGAATGCGGCTGTGGAACGCGATTTCCGCCGGGGATTCCGATATTTTCCCGTGGGATCAGGAGAGTACGTACATTCAGGAACCGCCGTTTTTGCGGGATTGGACACCGGAAGGGGAGGCTGGGCGTGCGTTTACGATCGAGAACGCCCGATGTCTGTTGGCACTGGGGGATTCCATCACGACCGACCACATTTCGCCAGCCGGAGCGATTAAAAAAGATTCTCCTGCCGGGCGGTATCTGGTGGAGCAGGGGGTTGAGCCGCAAGAGTTCAACAGCTACGGTTCCCGACGCGGCAACGATCGGGTGATGACGCGCGGCACGTTTGCCAACATCCGCCTTCGGAATCTGCTGGCACCGGGAACGGAAGGGGGCGTGACGCGGTATTTGCCGGATGGAGAGACGATGAGCGTTTATGACGCGGCCGTGCGGTATCGAGAAAATCGAGTTCCTCTGATTGTTCTGGCGGGGAGCGAATATGGCACGGGAAGCAGTCGTGACTGGGCAGCCAAAGGGGCGTGTCTTCTCGGTGTGCAGGCCGTTCTGGCAAGCAGCTACGAGCGGATTCACCGGAGTAATCTGGTTGGCATGGGCGTTTTGCCGTTGCAATTTTTGCCGGGGACGACGTGGCAGTCGCTGGGGCTGACGGGGGAGGAGACGTTCACAATTCCCATGGATAGAGCGACATTACAGCCGGGCGGAAAACAGAAGGTGCAGGCTTGTCGGAAGGATGGTTCGCGATTGGAGTGGGAGATGCTGGTGCGAATTGATACCCCGGTGGAACTGGAATATTACAAAAACGGTGGCATTTTGCAGACGGTCTTGCGGAAATTGGCTTGACAGGCATTTTTTCGACAAAGATTGATCTTCCCCCTTTTTCATTGTGAAAAAAGTGATAGAATGGGGAAGATTTTTTTACGGTTTTATCGAAATGAGTGGAAAAGGCTTTTGTTAAAGAGGTGGTGTTGCTATGTTTCGTTCGCAGGAAGGCAGTGTTTCCTTTCCCCAACAGGAAAAAGAGATTATCGCGTGGTGGAAAGCGAATCAAATTTACGAAAAGTCGCTGAAAATGCGGGAAGACGCTCCCTCTTTTGTCTTTTTTGAAGGGCCGCCGACTGCGAATGGGATGCCGCATCCGGGGCATTGTCTGACGCGGGCGATCAAGGATTTGTACCCTCGGTATCGGACGATGCGTGGGTATCGTTGCGAGCGGAAAGCGGGCTGGGATACGCACGGACTGCCAGTGGAAGTGGAGGTTTGCAAAGAGTTGGGAATCCACTCCAAGGAACAGATTGAGGCCTATGGAATCGAATCGTTCATCCATTTGTGCCAGGAGAGTGTCTTTCGATATATGCGGCAGTGGGAGGAATTGACCGAGCGAATCGGGTTCTGGATTCATCTCGACCAGGCGTATGTGACGTACCACCAGTCGTATGTGGAGAGTGTCTGGTGGGCGCTGGCGACGCTCTTCCAGAAAGGGCTTCTGTACGAAGGACATAAAATCGTTTGGTGGTGGGCACAGGGTGGAACGGCACTCTCCAGCGGCGAAGTGGGGCAGGGCTATCGCGAAGTGGCGGACCCAAGCGTCTTTGTTCGATTTCCGCTTTGGGAGGAAAAATGGTCGGATACCGATTTGCTGGTCTGGACGACGACGCCATGGACATTGCCGAGCAATCAGTTTGCGGCAGTCCATCCCGAACTGGAATATTCGGTGGTGCAGTTTGCCGACGAGCCACGGAAATTGGTGATTGCGTCGGCGCTGGTGGAGACGATTGCCCAGAAAGTGGGGGGAAAGACGCCGAAGGAATTCGAGATTGTCGAGACGCTACGGGGGAGTGATTTCGTGGGACTGCGGTACCGTCCGCCATTTGACTGCTATTATCGGACATTGGGGGAAACGACCGCTCCGTTGAAAGCCGGGGGGGAAGAGGCGGTGGCCTGGCGTGTGGTGGCTGCCGACTTCGTCACGACGGAAAGTGGAACCGGGCTGGTTCATCAGGCACCCGCGTTCGGCGAAGTCGATTTCGACGTTTTGCAGGCGGAAAAAGAACGATTCGTCGCAGGAACCGGGCCGGAATTGATCTGTGCCGTGGGGCCGGATGGGAAATTCACGGACGTGCTGCCCGAATATCAGGGACGCTGGGTCAAAGAGGCGGATAAGGATATTATTCGCGACTTGAAAGCCCGTGGACTTCTTTTCTGGCAGGAACAGTATTTGCACGATTATCCGTTCTGCTGGCGTGCGAGCGACGATCCGCTGATTCAGTATCCTCGCAAGAGTTGGTTCATCAAGACGACGCAGTTGAAAGACGAAATGCTGCGGAACAATCAGGAAATTCACTGGCTGCCGGAGCATATCCGGGACGGACGTTTTGGAAATTTCCTCGAAACGAACGTCGATTGGGCACTGTCGCGGGAACGGTACTGGGGAACGGCGCTGCCGATTTGGGTTTGTGAAAAAACGGGGAAGATGGAGGCGATTTCCAGCTACGAAGAACTCCTCCAAAAACCGGGCGTTTCCGGGATGGAGGTCTGGGAAAAGGCCAAGGCGGAACATCCGCAACTGCCGGACGATTTGAAGGTTCACAAGCCGTATATCGACGCGATCACGTACGATTCGCCGACGGACGAGCGAATGCCGGATGGGAGCGTTCCGCGAATGCGACGGGTGCCGGAAGTGATCGATTGTTGGTTCGACTCCGGCTCGATGCCGTTTGCGCAGTGGGGTTATCCGCACCAGAAAGGCTCCGAGAAGGAATTTCAGGAGCATTTCCCCGCCGACTTCATCAGCGAAGCAATCGACCAGACTCGCGGCTGGTTTTACAGCCAACTGGCCATCAGCACACTGTTGTTTGGTGGCGAAAAACCGTATCCGCACCCGTTCCGCAACTGCATTGTTTTAGGGCTGATGTTGGCGGAATGGTGGGAAAGTCAGGATGGCAAAGAGCGGTTCCTTTCCGAAGAAGAGGCGAAAAAAGCCTGCGGGAAAAAATTCACGCACAAAATCGGCAAGATGTCCAAGTCGCTGCGGAACTATCGTTCGCCGAATGAGATTTTCGACTCGCATGGTGCCGACGCGCTGCGGTGGTATTTTTACGCGAATCAGGCTCCGTGGAACTCCATCATTTACAGCGAACAGGCGATTCGGGATTCGATGCCGGAATTCATGCTGCGGTTGTGGAACGTCTTTGGATTCTTCACGATTTACGCCAACATCGACGGTTTCGAGCCGGAAAAATGGTTGGCGGAAAACGTCGGGCAACTTTCGTCGCAAGATTTGCAAAAAGGGAAAAATTATCGCCCCGTTTCCGAGCGTTCGGAGTTGGATCGGTGGATGATGAGCGAACTGAATCGGACGGTCGCGTTTGTCACCGAACGGATGGATGCGTACGACAATTTCCCCGCGACAGGGCGTATTATTGAACTTGTCGATGCCTTGAGCAACTGGTACGTTCGCCGTTCGCGGGAGCGATTCTGGAGTGCGGATAAATCGGACGCGAATATCGATAAGTGGGACGCGTACTGGACGTTGTACGAATGCCTGGTGACGATTTCCAAGGTGATTGCACCGTTTGTACCATTCCTGGCGGAGAAGCTCTGGCAGACGCTGGTTCGGGAACCGTTTGGGGCACGTGCGGTGGAGAGCGTCCACTTGTGCGACTATCCGACAGCGGTGGCGGATGAGGTGGACGAGACACTTTCGCAGCGAATGGAGTTGGTTCGGGAAATCGTTTCGCAGGGACGCTCCGCGCGAATGCAGGCCAACTTGAAAGTGCGTCAGCCGTTGGCGTATGTGGATGTCGTGCTGGCGGAAGAGGCACGCGGGCAGAAGGATTGGCTGGCGGCTCACGCGCGGTTGATTTGCGACGAGTTGAACGTAAAAGAGGTGCGGTTCATCGAAGAGGCTCAACAGTATATCACCTACACGATTCTGCCCGATTTGAAGAAACTGGGGCCGAAGTTGGGGAAACAGTTGCCAGTGGTGAAAAAGTGGCTGGCGGAGGCGGATGGCGGATTGCTGATGGCGGAAATGGAGAAAAATGGGAAGATTGAGGTACCATTGCCGGAATCGGAACCGTTGGCGTTGACTGGCGAAGAACTCCAGATTCGTCTTCAGGCCAAAGAGGGTTTTGCCGCCATGCAGGGGAAGCATTCGGTGGTGATTCTTTCCACGGAATTGACCGACACCCTGATTGCGGAGGGAAATGCTCGCGAAATCATTCACGCCATCCAGACGCGGCGGAAGGAGTTGAACTGCGAATATACCCAACGGATTCAGGTTTGTTTCCAGAGCGACGCGGAGTCGCTGCAAAGAGCCATCCATGATTTCCGGGAAACGATTTGCGAAGAGACACTTTGCGTGAATCTGGCTTCGGAATACTCGGACACGTTTGCCGACGCGGAAAAAGTGGAGCTGAAACTTTCCGGCCATGCCGCTCAACTGTGGGTCATTTAGGCCATTTTGGGAAAACGTGTTTTAACATTTCCAAAGAAAGCCACGCAGGATTTCGATTTTTTCGTCCAACCTGCGTGGTTTATTTTCAATCTATCCGCCGTAAATTTCTTTCCAGAGAGCGTTCAAGTCAACATCCTGAACCGTTCCGGCAAAGACGACGGTACGATAGACACCTTCCAAACCTTCGCCTGGCTTGAAGACCCACGGACCGGGATTGTAGTTGAACGGCATGGGGGAGATGTTGCCATAATCGCGGGTGAACCAGGGACAGTTCTGGAACGGTTTTTCCGGTGGGCAGAGAACCGCAACGCCTTCGGTAATGGCTGGGTTGAAGAACCGTTTTCCGTAGTAGGCACACCACTTGGCCGGTTTCCCTTCGGTCGCTTTCTGGCCGGTTGCCCCTTCGCTGTTGACGAGAACACCACCGCCGTTGGGTGCCAGTTCGGGCGAAACGCGAACGCCGAAGAAGCCGTGGTTGGTTTTCAGAACGGTCACTTCCGTCAGGGCAGTCATTTTCATTTCAAAGTCGACAATGTAATAATCGTCGCAGCGCCAATCGATTGTGTAGCGACGCTGATCCTCAAAAATCGCATCGGCATCCGGCTTTTTCCAGAGGCAGGAGTCCGTCCAGACGACTTTTGTGGTGGTGGCTTCTTCCAGTTTCAAGCCCTGGGAGAGAATTTGTCCATCTTTTTGTCCTTGCTGCCAGTAGTTTCCGCCATTGACCCTGTCCAGCCCGAAAAACATCGAACGGTGGTGCGGCCAGGGCTGCCCCGATTCGGTCGTCACGGAGACCATGGACTTGGGACCGGCAAGAGGATAGATGTAGGGATATTTCTGATTCTGTCCGGTTCGGTAAACGGCCAGCAGTTGGTTGTCCTTCCGAATCCAGAGATGTTTGTCGGCAAAATCAGGATTGTACGTCGTCACATGTCCCACTTCCGGGTCGCCCCACTGCGGGACGGTTTTTCCCTCTTTACCCTGGAAAATCCATCGGGAAGGGTTTTCTTCATTCGCGTTACCGATCGTCACACTCAATCCACTCACCGCTACGGAAGCGGCCGCAGTTCGCAAAAAATCACGTCGTTTCATGGAAGTCCTTTCTTCTATTTCCATTATCGGAAGCCGATTTTTCCAGGTTTTTTTGGGAAAATTTTCCAGCCCCTGGGAAAAACCAGCCATTCAACATCACTCCCCTCATTGTAACATACCCCCCGCACTCTGTCAAATGGGCAGGAAAAATCTGTTCCCGAAACTTTCCCCGGCTTGTAATTCTCGGCAGGCGTGCTAAAATGAGGTTTTCCTGATGGACTTTCGGGCTTTCCGGGAGTATCTCTGCCAATAGGGTTCGTTATAAGGAGCTTTTTATGTCCTTCCCCCGCCTGTTGATTGGATTATGTATTTGGGTGACTGGCTGGTGTTGCGTTTGGAGTGCCGATTTCAAGGCAGAACCGGTGCAGTTGTCCAATGGTAAGATTCTGGTGGCTCCCCATGCCGATTCCGTGGTTTTGGTCAGTCGGCTTTGGTTGATTTTGCGGGGGGAAAAGGAAGATTTGACGCTCAATGGTCAGCCGTTGAAATGGAACAAACGTTTTGAGGGAGATGTCCACGTCGCGGATTTGCGGTTGGAAATCGGAATGCAGCGATTGAAAATCGGTGAGGAGGAAGTGCGGTTTGTCCTGGGACGGAATGAGGTGGATCATTCGGGGCCTGCGGAATGGCAGGTGTATCGTCTGCATAACATGAAGCCGGGACCGAATCCGTGTCGGGAATGCCATGTGTGCGAAAAAGTGGAGGACAAAATTCATGTCGGCGATTTGAATCCTCCTCAGGAAGCCTGTTTTCGATGTCACGAGCGAGACGATATTCAGAAACAACACGCAAACACCCGTTTGGAAGAGAATTGGATGGAATCGTGCAGTGATTGCCATTTTGTTCACGCTTCGCCGCATAAATACCTGTTACGTCAACCTCGTGAGCAATACCTGAAATGAAGCCTGTTTTGTCGATTGTGGTTCCAGCCTACAACGAAGAGGAGAGTCTGGAACTGTTTTACGAGAAAGTTTCTGCGGAATTGGAGAAAACCTCGCTTTCCTGGGAGATTCTTTTTGTCAACGACGGCAGCCGCGATCGGACGCTGGAGGTGGGCAAGGAATTGAATCGTCGGGATGGTCGTGTGAAGGTGATCCATTTTTCGCGCAATTTCGGCAATCAGGTAGCGATTTCTGCGGGATTGGATGCGTGTGCGGGGGAAGCCGTGGTGGTGATGGATGCCGATTTGCAACAACCTGCGGAACTTCTGCCGGAGATGATTCGACTCTGGAAGGAAGAGGGATTTTTCATCGTTCACGCGGTGCGAAAGGTGTATCCTGAAAAGGTTGGGTTGGTGAAACGGCTCTCGTCCCGGTGTTTTTACAAGGGGATGAACTTGCTCTCCGATACGCATTTTATTGAAGGTGCGTCCGAATTTCGACTGATGGATCGACGGGTTGTGACGGCCATGCGGGGAATTCATGAGCGATCCCGTTTTTTGCGAGGACTGGTTCAGTGGGTCGGTTTTCCCAGTACCACCATCCCCTTTGAGGCAAACGAACGGGTGGCGGGAACCTCCTCCTTTTCGGCGATGAGGTTGCTGGCCTTGGCACTGGATGGCGTGGTCAGTTTTTCGACACGTCCGTTGCGGTGGATTTTGTATTTAGGCTTCTTTTCCGCCATTTCGTGTGTACCGTATGCCTTGTGGGCGATTATCCAATTTATTTTGCACGGCCAGTCCAGAACACCGGGATGGCCTTCGCTGATTGTGGCGATTATCTTTCTGGGAGGGGTGCAACTCATTTCCATCGGTGTGATCGGGGAGTACGTCGGGAGGATTTATACGGAAGTGAAAGCCCGACCGTTGTATATTGTGCAGGAGCGGATCGGGTTTGACGAATCCCGGAACGAGTCATGAGTTGGATCATCACGGCAGACGACCTGGGATTTTCACCCTGGGTGAATGAGGCGGTTGCGTTGCTGGCGGCACGAGGAAAAATCACCGCGACCAGTTGGATGGCCAATATGCCGTTTGAACCGGAGGTTTTCCCGGAGATTGAGGTGGGGCTGCACTTTTGCCTCACCAGTGGAAGGCCGTGTGCCAGGGGGGAAGTGCCGTTATTGACGAATGCGGACGGTTGTTTTTGCCATGGTTTTGCGGGGTTGTGGCGAAAGAGCGGAAACCGGGAATTTTTGCAGCAGGTGGAGCATGAGTTGGATGCCCAATGGAATCACGCGGCAGGACGGTTGGCAAAATGGGGACGACAATTGACCCATCTTGACAGCCATCAGCATATCCATGCCATTCCGGGAATTTTTGAAATTGTGGCGAAAAAGGCCGCGGAAGAAAAGGTACGCCTGCGGATTCCTGCCGAGCGAATTGGTTCGTGGAGCCGTTTTTTCGGCCGTTTTCCCACCTGGTTTCCCGTGGGGCTGGCGAAGGGGATGTTGTTGACGTGGTGTTTGCGGAATATTCCTGATTCGTGGCGTCTGCGGGATTACGTCGGCGTGATGGATTCGGGGAAAATGGGCGAAAAAGCGTGGCGGGCGATTGAAAAAACATGGCGGCGGGAAATGCCCTTGGAAATCAATCTTCACCCGGCCACACGGCTCGATGTGGAGCGTTATCGCTTCGAAATTGGTTGTTCGGAGGCGGATTTGCGATTTTGGTCCTCTCCGTGGCGGAAAATAGAACTGGAAACCCTTTTGAAATCAGAAGAATCATGAAAGAAGTTTCGTTAAATCCGTATCCTCCGGCGGAAGTGCTGGAAGAGATGACCCAGGTGGCGACCGCGTTGGTAAAACGGCAGTTTTATCAGCAGGGGTATCCTTTCGATATGGAGGTCAACCTGTCGGGATATTACGAATGGCTGCGGCAGACGGGTTTGTGCGATGTGACGCTGATCAATGTCGGCGATCCGTATAAAGATTCGTGGGATATGCTCGACACGGACGTTTTTGAGCGGCGATGTATCGACTTTTTCGCGGAAACGTTCGCGTTTGGCGAAGCGCACTGGGGCGTTTTGTCCAACGGCGGCACGGACGGGAACATGCACGGCCTGTTCTTTGGGCGGAAGTATCTGGAAGATGTGGCACGGGAAATGGGGCTGGACGAAAAGCAGGGGAAGCCGATTCTGTACGTTTCCCACGAAGCTCATTATTCAGTGCGGAAACTGGGGGATATTCTGCAAATCGAAACGCGGGTGATCGGTTCGCATCCGATGGGGCAGATGGATACGGACGATTTACGCAGGCAACTCGACCCCAACCGTCCGGCACTCGTGGCGATTGCCATTGGCGGAACGTTCAAAGGAGCGATCGACGATCAGGAAGCGATTGCCCAGGTTTTGGAAGAAAAGCAGCCCCCCTGCGTCTATCGGCATCTGGACGCGGCACTGTTTGGCGGGTATTTGCCCTGGGTGGAGGAGGATTCGGCAAAGAAGATTCTGAATCAGCAGCACCAGAAATTCGACTCCATTGCCGTTTCCGGGCATAAATTCCTGGCGATGAATGAGCCTGCGGGAATTTTCCTCTGTCGGAAGGAGATTCTGAACCATCTGCACAACTCCCCCATTCCGTATCTCAACACCAACATTCCGACGATCAGTTGTTCCCGCAGTGGTTTCGACTGTCTGAAACTTTACTGGCGGATTCAGACGACCGGGGCGGAAGGTTTTCGGAAAGAGACAGCACATGTCCTGAAAATGACGCAGCTTTTGCGGGAAAAACTGGCGGAAAAAGGGATACCCACGTATGTCAACCCCTTTTCCACCACGGTTTGTATGCCGCGACCAGCCGATAGGGTTGTTCACAAATACGCCATGGCCAGCAACTCCTGCCCGCATTTCGGAGAAATTTCCCATGTCGTCGTCATGCAGTTTTTTAATGAAACGTTGATTCAGGAACTGGTAGACGACGTTGTTTCGGGCGACTGTGCCTGAAAAAAATCCCCCCCCCTTTTACCCCACCGATAGAAAGTCGAAAGGAACCGTGATGAAGACGTACATTTTTCTGGGAATTTTCCTGTTAGGCATGATTCCGCCCGGTTGGGCGTTGGATTATTATGTTTCGCCTCAGGGGAACGATTCGTGGAGTGGAACGTTGCCGGAACCTAATACGGAAGCGACGGACGGCCCATTTCAGACGCTGGAGAAAGCTCGCGACCAGGTTCGGGAGCGGACGGATCGCACGGAAACCGTTCACGTCTGGATTCGTGGCGGCGTTTATTCGCTGGAAAAACCGATCGTTTTTACGCAGGCAGATTCGGGAACGGCCGACGCTAAAATTCTTTATCAGGCTTATCCGAACGAGAAACCGTTGCTGACGGGGGGAAAGGTGCTTTCGGGATTTGTCCCGTGGAAAGGTGCCATTTGCAAGACGAATGTGGCGGAGCGGGGATTGGAAGGTGTCTATTTTCGCCAGCTGATTTGCGACGGCAAACGGCAGATATTGGCTCGGTATCCCAATTTCGACGCGGAAAATCCCTACGCCGGAGGATGGGCTTACGCGGATGGCGAATACGTTCCGATGTATGCCGAGATTCCCGATTTGGACAAACGGACGTTCCGGTTTAAGGAGGAAGACTGCCGAACCTGGAGCCGCCCGGAAGAACTGCGGGTGATGGTTTTTCCGCGTTACAACTGGTGGAACAACATCTGCGACGTGGCGTCGATCGACTTTCCAACGCGGACGGTCACGTTGAAACAGGATGCGTCATACCAGATCCGTCCGGGGGATCGTTACTATTTTGAAAACGCGCTGGAGGAACTGGACGCACCGGGAGAATGGTATCTGGATCGGCAGACGTGGGAACTCTATTTCTGGCCGCCGGATTCGTGCGACGCGGAAACGCTGAATCGGAAGTTGGTGACGGCTCCGGTCAATCGGCGGCTTCTGGAATTGCAGCCCGGTACGGCGTTTGTGGAATTTCATGGCCTGACGCTGGAAAACAGCACGCATACGGCGATTGCCATGACGGACACGACGGAGTGTGTGGTGCAGGCGTGTACGATTCGCAATGTCGGCTGCTATCATTCCACCGCGATTTATATCCAAAAAGGAAAACGCAATGGCGTTCGTGGCTGCGAGATTTCGTACATCGGCGGAACGGCAATCGGATTGGGAGGAGGCAATACCGAAGCACTTACGGCGGCGGAAAATTTTGCGGAACATTGCCGGATTCATCACACCGGGCTGGATTACAAACAGGGGGTCGGTATTTCCATGACGGGAGTGGGGAATCGAGCCTCTCACAACGAAATCCACCACTGCCCCCGTTTCGGAATCGGCTTCGGCGGGAACAACCAGATTATCGAGTACAACGAAATCCACCACGTGAATCTGGAAACGGCCGATACCGGAGCGATTTATACAGGCGGGCGGAACTGGATTTCGTCTCGCGGGACGCAGGTTCGCTACAATTATTTTCACGACGTGATTGGATTTGGTTATCGGGATGGAAAATGGCAAAGTCCGCATTATTGCTGGGGGATTTATCTCGACGACAATACGGGCGGAGTTGATGTTTACGGGAATATCGTGGTGGGATGTATCCGTGGACTGATTCACCTGCATAATGGCCGGGACAATCATATCTGGAACAATATTTTCGTCGATGGGACGCTCCAGCAATTCGAGGCGAATGGCTGGACGGCCACCTCCGATGTTTGGAAAAGGCACTTCCAGACGATGGTTCCCGGCTACGAATCGGTGGCGGGGAAACCGGCATGGAAATCGATGCGGAATATGGAACTCCATCCGAAAGACGCTCCGTTGGAAGATGGCACCATCATGAGCGGCAATCGGGTTTGGGGGAACATTTTCTGCTACAACAGCGACACGGCCAAGTGTTACCGTGTGCGGAATTTTAGCCCTCAGCACAACTATATTGACAAGAATCTGATCTGGAATCATGGCAAGTCGATTTTGACGGAAACGACGTCGACTTTTCGCGGAAAGACCGTGGCGGAGATTCCTCTGAAAAATGCTGATTTTGAGGAAGGGGAAACGGGACAATTCCCGACCGGTTGGGGCTGGCAGGTGCGGCCGTCGTCGAAAACGGTGGCGGTGATTGAGGAGACGAAGCCGAAAAGTGGGAAAAAATGCTTGCGGCTGGAAGCGGATTACGTGGCGGAAAAGAAGCGAGACAATACCCCGGCCATTTTGTTGTCCAAACTAACGTTAAAACCAGGGCATACCTACGCTCTTTCCGGTTATTTCCGCGCGTCGCGGCCCGACACGCAAGTTTCGTTTCATGTCCATCACTACACCGCGGGAAAGCATTACTGGGGGAGTCCCGGTGGTGGCCGTGTGGGAACGGAGTGGAAAAAGGTGGAGACCCTCTTCAAAATTCCCGCTCCCGGCGAGGAAGCGTATCGGGATTTCATGGAGTTTTTCAACATCACCATTGCGAATCCAAGTCGTGAAGGGACAACGATTTACGCCGACGAGATTCGGTTGGAGGAGTTGGAAACGCTCAGCGCGTGGGATGGCTGGCAGGCACAGGGTTTCGACCGCAGCAGCCTCCTTGCCGACCCCTTGTTTGTCGATGAAGCCAACGGCGATTATCGTCTGAAACCGGATTCCCCGGCATTTTCGCTTGGATTCGAGCCGATTCCAGTGGAGAAAATCGGTCCGCAAGCCCCCTTTTTCCAGGATTGAAGGAGTTTTCCATGCACGAAACGCCCAGTGACGTGTCGCGTCAGCAACTGATCGACGAATACACCGAAATTGCCCGTCTGGCAGGTGCGTTGGCTCATGAAATCAAGAGTCCGCTCTCCACCATCCGGTTGACGATGGAGGTTCTGGCGGAAGATTTGCAGGAACCCGAAACGGCACGGGAACGGCGTGCGGTGGAAATGGCTCAGACGGTGGTGCGGCAGTGTTATCGGCTGGAAAATATCCTGAATCAGTTCCTGATGTTTGCCAGGGCACCTTCCGTCAGGCCGATTCCGTCCGATTTGAACGAGGAAGTGCGGAACATCCTGAATTTCTATCGGGAAAAGGCAAAGTCGCAAAATATCGAGATTGAAGACTTTTTAACGCCCGATTTGCCACGGGTTTTGCTGGATCGCGACGCTTTTGGGAGCATTTTGTGGAATCTCATCAACAACGCGGAAGCGGCCATGCCGGACGGTGGGCAATTGGTCGTTCGGACGTATCCGGTGCCGGATGGCGTGGCGCTGGAAGTGATTGACAACGGTTCGGGAATGGACATGACGACGCTCAGCCGCCTTTTCGACGCTTTTTACACCACTAAACGGCACGGTTTTGGTCTGGGACTTCCGACGGTGAAAAAAATCGTGGAAGCGCACGGAGCCTGCATGGACGTTCAGAGCGAACTACGTCGCGGCACCAAATTCACCATCTGCTTCCCCGTCCAACAGCAATTACCAGCGGAATTGATAATTGATAATTGACGGCGTGCCTTAAATTAACCATTAACCATGAATCATTAATATGATACGTATTTTGATAGTTGACAATGAGCGTCCCCATGCGGAGATTGTGTCGATGGCGTTGGCGCGGGTCGGTTATGAGACGGAAATTGCAGTTTCGGGGGAAGAGGCGGTGGAACGTCTTGGCCGGGAACATTTCGATGTGATTTTCACCGATTTGATTATGGATGGAATCGACGGATTTGGCGTTTTGCAAAGTGCCCGGGAAAACTTGCCGGACGCGGCGGTCATCATCATGACAGGGCATGGCAGTGTGCCGTCGGCAGTCAGCGCCATGCAGCAGGGAGCGTTTAACTATCTTCTTAAACCGTTGGATTTGAAGCAGTTACGAGCCGTTGCGGAGAAGGCGGCGGAGAGTGCGACGCTCAAACGGGTGAATATCGAATTGCAGACTCGGCTGGATGAGAAATTCGGCTTTGAGAAATTGATTGGCAACAGTCCTGAAATGCGGGAACTGGTGGAAAAGTTGCGGCGAATTGCCCCGACCCACGCGACGGTGCTGATTCAGGGAGCGACCGGAACGGGAAAGGAACTGGTGGCACAGGCCATTCACCAGAACAGCCCTCGCAAAAACAAGCCGTTCGTTGGGCTGAATTGTGCGGCGTTGAGTGAGAACATCCTCGAAAGCGAGCTTTTCGGCCACGTGAAAGGGGCATTTACCGACGCAACTTCCGACCGTGTGGGAAAAATCGAGTATGCCAATGGTGGAACGCTTTTTCTGGATGAGGTGGGGGACATGCCCCTGGCGACGCAGATCAAACTTTTGCGGGTTTTGGAGGAAAACGAAATCACTCGTGTGGGAGCCAATAATCCTATTCCGGTCAACATCCGTCTTCTCTCCGCCACGAACCGCGACCTCCAGAGTGCGATTGAGCAGGGGACATTTCGCAGCGACTTGTACCACCGTTTGAAAGTTGTCACGCTCCGCATTCCCACGCTTTCCCAACGTTCGGACGATATTCCTGTCCTGATCGACCATTTTCTTCGCGTTTTTGCCCAAAAACACCAAAAACCGATTCGCGGCATGACACCCGTGGCGCGGAAATGTTTTCTGCAATATGGTTTTCCGGGAAACGTCCGGGAATTGCGGAATTTGGTGGAAAGTATGGTGGTGGTGGATTACGATGGTTTGCTGGATATGGACGATTTACCGGAAGAACTGGAGTCGCTGGTTTCCCCGGAAGACCGACAGTATTTTCTGGCTTCCCGAACGGCTCCTTTTCCCGAAACCTCCCCCGCAGTTCCCGAACCGACGGCAGAAATCACGCTGCATTCCTATGTTGGCAAAACGCTGGAGGAACTGGAGCTGGATTTCATACGCCAGACGTTGGAATTTACCCACGGCAATCGGGAAGAAGCGGCTCAACTGTTGGGAATCAGCGAACGAACGTTGTATCGGAAGTTAAAATAAACGCCCCTATCTCCAAATTTCTTTTTATCCGGCAAAATTTCTATTGCCTGAACGAAGAAACTCTGTTATGATATTCTGGGCCAAATCGATAGAACGCTTCCCCATTAACAATTATCAATTCCATGGCATTCCGGTATTCACCATCCATCGTAAAATCCCTTCCTGGGGGGAAGGTCTGGTTGGTGGGGCTATTGGTGATGATTTTGGGGGTGACGGGTTGTTCGTCGGTGCGGATGTTGCGTTCGCGGATTCCTTCGCCTGGTTATCGGCTGGCGCAGCAGGGATATTACGCAATCATCCCGTATTCCAGGGAGTATAGTGATGCGGCGTTGGTAGCGTTGCGGACGTTGAATTTGGATAAGATGGCGCATGATAAACCGCAAAATGCCATTTTTCAACTCCAGAAGATATTGGAGCGGACGGAACAGTTTGAGTTGACGGCGGTAATTGCGGAAGTCGCTTTTCAGGATGCCAAACGGAAGGAGAAATTCGACTCTCTTTCGGCGGCAGAGATGTTTTTGCAGGCGGCGGAATATGCTTCACGATATTTATTTGATACCCATTTGCAGGGTGTTCGGAACCCCTACGATCCTACGTTTGCCACCATTTGCCGGATTTACAACGAGAGTACGGAACACCTCCTTCGTCTGATGGCTTCCCGCAATGCGTTGGTGATTCCTGAGGAAGAACAACTGGTTCTGAAAATGCCGGAATCGCAGCAGGTGTTGGAAGTTCGGATGAAAAGCGAGGACTGGCAGCTTGCGGACATTCAGGAGTTTCTCTTTGCGTCCGATTTTGAGGTGACGGGGTTCAAAAATCGGTATCGCGTTTATGGAATGGGGGTGCCGATGATTGCGCAGTGCCATTCGCTGGCTCATAAATCGGCCAAATACCGTTATTGCGTCACCAACTATTCCCTCCCGGTTACCGTTTTTCTTCGTCTGGAACCGGGGAAAAACCCTGTTTTGGAATTTTACGATTCGCTCGAACATACCGAAATTTCCATCGGCCAGCAAAACGTTCCTCTGGAAATTGACTATACCACACCGTTGGCTTACTGTATGCAAAGTGACGCTCGAATCCATCGTCTGGCGACGATCGGACTGCTGCGCCCTGACAAATTACTGGAAATGCGACCGGACGGAACTCGCGAAATCAAAGGGATTTACATGTCCCAGCCCTACCATTCGGAAAAAATGCCGGTTATTTTGGTGCATGGTCTCTGGTCGTCGCCGATCACGTGGATGGAAATGTACAATACGCTCAACAGTATCCCCGAAATCCGCGAAAATTATCAAGTTTGGTTCTATTTTTATCCCAACGGACAGCCTTTCTGGGTCTCCGCAGCCCAATTCCGCCAAGACCTGGCACTCCTGCGACAGGAACTCGACCCGCAACGGCAAAATACGCAACTCGACCGCCTCACACTGGTGGGGCACAGTATGGGTGGGTTGATTTCCATGCTGCAAACGGTGGAGACGGAAGAGAAAATCTGGAATCTGGTCTGCGATGTTCCCGTGGCTCAGACGGCTGGCGACGAGTCGGTGCGGCAAACTATGGAGGAATGGTTTCATTTTCAGGCCAATCCCTCCATCGAATGCGTCGTCACGCTGGGAACCCCTTTCCGGGGAAGTGCCATGGCAAACTCCGCCACACGCGGTTTAACCGAAATCCTGGGGAAAAAAGCGACCGATGTGGAGAAAAATATCCAGACATTTCAACAGGCCAATGCCTCTCACCTGAAGGAGAAGAATCTTCTGCAATATGCCACCAGCGTCGCGTCACTTCAGGAAGAAAATCCCTTCTGGAGCCAATTGTTCCTCTCCAAGCCTGCTGCGTGGGTCCACTATTACAACATTATCGGCATTTCGGAAAAATATTCCAAAGATGCCTCTCAAACGGATGGTGTGGTGGCGGTGCGCAATGCCCGTCTCCCCTGGGCACAGTCCGAAATCTTCATCCACGGCGAGCATACCACCATCCCCTCCAATACTCAGGCCATTTTGGAAGTGGTGAATATCCTCCACGCCCGGCTTGCGCCTCCCCCACCGCAATAACGGCCAACGCTACCGGGAAAAGAAGGCCTGCATGGCTTCCCGTGCCACGTTTTCCCACGGAAGTTTTTCCTCCAGCGCGATTTTCTGGCAATCCTCAAATTCCGGCGTGAAACGAATATCTTCTCCCTGCCAGGCACCGATTTTAATACGAACCTTCCCCCAACGGGTCGTCACTTCTTCCCAGCGACGTTCCAGAGAATGGCGTAAAACAGGAATTTCCCGCACACCAAACGTTCCTGAGTGGCGGAAGAGCGTTTCCACCATCTTCTGCCGATGTTCCGAATCGGTCAACACGCCCAACAGAATACCGGGACGTTGTTTTTTCATCGTCAGCGGAGAAAACCAGACATCTCTCGCTCCGGCAGCAAAAAGCGCGGTCATGGCGGTGGAAAGCTGTTCGCCGGAAACGTCGTCCAGATTGCATTCCAACTGGTAGAGGGTCTCCGTCTCTTCAGCCTGTCTGGAAACCATCGGCTCGTACAGGGTGGCTCGCAAAAGATTGGGGCGGGAGAGCATTTTCCGGTGCCCGAAAGCGTTCACCGAGGCCGACACACGCACCGCGGTTGAAATTTCCACCCTGGGCCAGACGGAAAAGAGTGCGGCGGCGGTGGGGGTCAGCATTTCCCCCTCCTCATTGTCCAACGAGACGGGCAATTGGTGCGTCTCCACAAGCAACGCGGTGGCAGGGGCCGGAAGAGGATACGTTCCATGGGCACAATGAACCAGACCACTCCCCACCGGAAGAGGCGAAAGCGAAATCCCCTCCACTCCCAGCAAATCGTAAGCGAGACACGCTCCCACCATATCGACCAGTGAATCGGTCGCCCCCACCTCATGAAAATGGACTTTTTCCGCCGGCATTCCATGTACTTTCCCTTCCGCCTCGGCAAGAATCGAAAAAACGGCGATGGAAAGTTCCCGCACACGCGGTGGCAGACTGCTCGCCTCAATCATTTTCCGAATATCCGCAAACGTCCGGTGGTGATGGTGGTGCTCATGATGGTGATGATGGTGGTGTTCTTCATGAGAATGCGGAATTTCCACACGCAACACATTTCCCGACATGCCGTGGGACGATTCCGTTTCCCATCGAAGCGAAAAAGGTTCGGGAATCAGTTCATGAAGTGGGGTTTCGACCGCCTCCTGAGGAATCCCCACTTTTTGACAAAGAGAAAGAAGGGCGTTGAGGATCATATCCCCGGAAGCGCCTCCCACACTATCCCAACGTAATATTTTCATCGGATTGGACATGCAATGCTCCTGAAAAGGAAGTTTCTGATTATTTCTCCACGATTTCCACTCCCCACGTTTCCATCGCAGGGAATTCGATTTCCTGGTTCAGAAAGTCGACGGGGAGTTCCCTACGAGTGCCATCCGGGCTGATTTTTTCCAAACGAACGTTGGTTTCTTCCGAAAAGCCGAGTTCCTTCCAATTGACACGAATACGATTTTTCACGGAATGATCCGAAAAATTGGTGAAAAGAAGAATGACGCGATCCACTTCTCCCCGCTCCCAGTTCCGTTCCCCCGTCGTCAGGTTTGGATACCGTACGATTCGCCAGGTGGAAGTCTGCACCACCTCCATCGTGACGGGAGTTAGCTTTTGTGACCATCGCCAGTCACCGGAAATTTGCGGCAATGGTTGTAAAAAAGCGACCGGACGAGCCATTTCTCCCTGGTAAAAATAAGGGGCAATCTGCTTGCGAAACTGTACCATCGGGCGGAGGTATCCCATCAATTCCGATCGATTTACAATATCTGAGCCAAACCAACCGATTTGTTCACCAAAGACAAGTTGCTGAGCCGCTTTCATTCGGATGGCGGTATTGTCACCCTCGTAACTCCGCCCAAACATCTGGACGGTGCCGCCATAGACGACCGAAAATGCGGGAACGGCATTGTCCGACTGGAGATGCCATGTCAAAAAGCCATCGAACAGGTTGGCGTAAACTTCCGCGTTGCACTCCGACGTCAACATGCGCTCTTCCGCAGGCGAAAATTCATTCCCGTTTTGCAAAACATCGTTTCGGATTTGGTTCAGCATCTCGGCATAAGCTCTCTGCCACCACGAACCACCACCAAGAGGGTGGCCGTGCGTCGTGTCCATGCACTCCACCGGACTGGCGGCGGATGTCTGGTCGAGATAGACCCCTTGGACGCACTGGTCGTTCATCAACATCGAAACATTCGCGTGGACTTTCTCTTTCCACAGCCGGGTCGCGGGGCACATTACTCCCAGTTGTACAGGGGAACCATCCGATTCCCGACTTCCATACGATTCCACCACTGGCGTGCCATCTTCCTGTTTGGTCACGGCAGGCAGAGCCACCGAGGTAAACTGGTAATCTTCCACCCCCCGGTCACGGGTGTCCCAAAGACGAGCGTTGATGTAAGGCATGACGTAAATCTGCTTTTCCTTCTGGAGTTCCACCACCGCGTCCCGAAAACCGTCGCGGGGAAGGTAGTGCGGATAATCGTTGTCAAACGGCGTTATATGCCAGTTGTACCAGTGGACGGCACAAGGAACTCCGAAGGCGGCCTGAAATTTTTTCATCCGCTCCTTAACGGCCTCCGGCTCACCATTCTCAATGACCCAGAGCGAAAGTTCCTTCATCCACCGCGGCGTGTCGGCACGTCCGTTTTCGCCCAATTTCGGGAACCAACAGGCGTGCCGTCTTACCCAGTCGCGATAAATCACCGCCGCGTCGTACCAGTCGCCGGAAAACGATTGCCACACCAATGCCCCCGGAGATTGCATGGTATTGTTGGGAATGGTTTTGTCGGGAAGGGGATGGGAAAATGCCATTCGCAACGTTCTCTCGACAGGCGACGATTGCAGTTCCAACTGTTTCAGACTTCCCTGAGAATCGTGCATGGCCGTGTAAATTCCGACATTTTCCGTCTCGTCCCAAACAGCCATCCATGGCATGACACACCAGCCGTTGGGATAATCCCTTATTTTGGTCAGTTTCTGCTGAAAGGGGTGACGAATCAGGACTCCTGTACTCTCAGGATGGTAGACCACCATTTTCGGACCAAACATGCCACACTCCAGCATTCCGGCTGAAAAATGGTGAAGACTTATCGCGTCGGAGCCTGCTTTTCCGTCCCACGTCATGCGGATTCCATCTTGGGCTGGGTCTGCCTCGAAATGAAGCGTTACTTCCAGGTTTTCCGCTCCCGCCATTTCCGGCGACTGAAAACGGACTTCCGTAACAGTGCCACGCGACGTGATTTCCACCTTCTTCCAGAGGGAGTCCGAAGAAAATTTTTGCGTTTTTTTCGTCGCCACTTCTCGAACGGTCAGCGTAAATAACTTTTGCGGAGCGTTCCCTGTAAAAACCGTTCCTGTTCGGCAATCCACCAACGAAAGGAGTCGGAGAGTCTGTTCCCTTTTCTCCAAAAGCAAAGCCAAATCGCGACTCTGAAGCAGAAGCCGTCTCTCCTGTGGAACGTCGATTCCAGAAAGCAACAACGAGTCTGCCAGATTCTTCCGCCAGTCCGTTTTTTCCGCATGCGGCACACTCAGTTGTACAAATGCCGGCATGGTCTGGGAGAGATACTTTTCCACAAATGTATGAAATTGCTCCGGTGTTTCCAGGGACTTTACTGCCAGCCAGACCGACTGCACTTTTTCCAATGTGTCCCAGACCGTCCACGCTTCCGAAAGATTGGCCATCAGGTATGGTCCGAATGTGCGCAACCCGTCGTACATCCCGCAGCCACTGGAAAACGCAAGGTAATTCTTCCCATCCGAAAGCGCTCCATAATCGGTAAATTGTGTCTGTTTTTTCGTTCCTGAAAAGGTTTGGGAAATCCAACCTTCGTGTGTCTTGCCGTACCCTTGCGAAAAACTGCCGTCAGGAATGTGAAGTTCCAGAAAATGGAGTTCCTGCCACGCCTGCGGAGTCTCCTGCTTTATCTGGCTTTCCACGTAAATCAGCCCGGGAACCGTGTGGAAATAGTACCAGTCGTAAACCGCCCTGGGACTGTCTGCCGGAAGCGAGCCGTTTTCCCGCGCGAAACGCATTTCCTGGCGTACCACCGAACAGATCGTTCCTTCGGAAAGTAACGTCAGTTCCGCTTTTTTATCCTGCGAAAGAGGCCGTGAATCACCAGGGTTGTAAAGTCGGTCGTAAAACTGGTGTGTATTTAGCACTCGCCCTGTTTTGCCAAAAGAAATTTCCGTCGGAAAACCGGCAGACTGCCCCACATCCTGAACGATACGATACTCCGGCTTCGATGGGGGTATCTCGGCCTGGAATCGGGAAATCCGACGTGGCAAGAAAGATGTTTCTCCCGAAAAAACGGGGATGATGGTCAATTTCAACACCTCGGTGCGCGACGCGGCTATCTGGGATTCGCTGAACTGTAAAACCAGCTTGTTTCGATTCACGTACTGGGAAAGCACACGCTCTCCATTCCAGCGTACTTCCACATCCCGAATCTCCTCCGCCTCACACGTTTCCACGGCGGCCAGCGTCCGCGCGTTCAGCGAAACGATTGCGATTCCTGATGGTGAGACATCCCGCACCGCCAGAGTTACCCCCGCTTCAAGCGGCGTGGCAGAAAACAACAGACAGAAAATTGGCAGAAAAAATCTCATAAAACGCTCTTTTGTCTTTTGTATAATTTGGGTAATTCCACTATTCTCACTATTATAAAATGCGAAAATGCGGTTGTCAAGTCCCAGGGACGAAAGCGTACGGATTGCGATGAAGTTATTTTCGATATGGGGGGATGAGGGGATGGTTTCGACACAAAAATATCCCTTATTACCCTGCCATGACAAAAATGATTTTGTTTTTTGGAAAAAATTTTAAAAAATTTCGCAAACCACCTTCCCCCCCTCTTGACTTACAGTAACTCTAATGCGGATACTGGTTCATAATGGAAGTTGGTGGAAGAAAAAGTCCCTGAAGCGAGAGGAGAGGAAGCGATGGAACGACGCCATTTTTTGAAAGTTCTGGGAGGGGGAAGTCTGGCCTCGGCCGTGCCGATGGTGGGTTGCCGGAAAGATGCTTTTCAGGAGAAAGCGGTTTCTCTGCGGGATATTCCCAAAGGGCAGATGACCTATCGTACCGACCCGCATACCGGCGAGAAGATTTCGTTGCTGGGTTTTGGCTGTATGCGTTTCCCGGTCAAGCCGATCGGTAGCAGCGACGATGGAGAGGATGTTATCGACCAGGAAATGGTCAATGAGATGTTCGATACGGCGCTGGAGTATGGCGTCAATTATTTCGACACTTCGCCCGTCTATTGCAAAGGGCGTTCGGAACATACGGTGGGATTGGGTCTGGAAAAGCATCCTCGGGAAAGTTATTATCTGGCGACGAAAATGTCCAATTTCAGTCCCGTCACGCACCCGAAAGAAGCGTCTATTGCGATGTATCACAACTCGATGAAGGAGTTGCGTACCGATTATTTCGACTACTACCTGGTTCACTCCGTGGGAAACATGGAACTCTGGCAGAAGCGGTTTGTGGAGAATGGCGTGCTTGATTTTCTGCTTGCGGAAAAGGAGGCGGGGCGGATTCGGAATCTGGGCTGGTCGTTTCATGGCGAGAAAGAGTTTTTCGACTACATGATGTCGTGCGGCATTCCGTGGGATTTCGTGCAGATTCAACTCAACTATCTGGACTGGAAACATGCGACCGGGCGGAACGTGAACGCGGAATATCTCTATGCGGAACTGGAGAAACGGAACGTTCCGGCGGTGATTATGGAGCCACTTTTGGGAGGGCGGTTGGCTCGCACGAACTACAAAGCGATGACGATGCTCAAATCGGCTCGACCGGAAGAGAGTGCCGCGTCGTGGGCATTTCGGTTTGCCGGTTCGCCGCCAGGAGTTTTGACGGTACTCAGCGGAATGACGTACATGGAACACCTGCTCGACAATCTGCGAACGTACTCTCCTATGGAGACGGTGCGGGAGGACGAAAAGGAACTGTTGGAAAACGTGGCACTTTCCATGCTGGAGTTTCAGTACATCAGTTGCACGGAATGCGATTACTGTATGCCCTGTCCGTATGGGCTGGATATTCCCGGCATTTTCATGCACTACAACCGTTGTCTGAATGAAAACAACCTCCCGCAGAATCCGCAGGACGAGAATTATCGCAAAGCCCGACGAGCCTTCCTGGTTGGTTACGATCGGAGCATTCCCCGGTTGCGGCAGGCGAATCGTTGTATCGGCTGCGATTTATGTTTGCCGGAATGCCCGCAAAGGATCAGGATTTCGGAGGAGATGTTCAAAATCAGTGCTCTGGTGGAACGTTTGAAGCAGGATGCGTAAGGAGACAAAACATGTTAAGAAAAATCCGAATTTTTTTGGCGGCAAGCTGTTTTACGCTAATCACGCTGCTGTTTCTTGATTTTACCGGAACGATTTACAAAGGTGTCGGGTGGCTGGCAAAAATTCAGCTGATTCCCGCACTTTTGGCACTGAACGTCGGCGTTTTGGTAGCCCTTTTGGTGCTGACAGTACTCTTTGGGAGGATTTACTGCTCCACCATTTGCCCACTGGGAGTGTTGCAGGATATTTTTTCCGCGTTGGCAGGGAAATTTCGCAAAAACCGATTCCGATTCCGCCCGGCGTGGACGTGGCTGCGTTGGGGCGTTTTGGGCATTTTCGCGGCAGGGATGTTTCTGGGAGCCGGAACGCTGGTAGCCGTTCTTTCCCCTTACAGTTCGTACGGACGGATCGCCTCCAGTTTTCTCGCTCCCATCTGGGCTTGGGGCAACAATCTTCTGGCCGCCGGAGCCGAGCAGGTGGACAGTTACGCCTTTGCTTCCACGGAAATCTGGCTCAAGGGAATCACCACGTTTTCCATTGCTGCCGGGACACTCGTTCTGGTCACTTTTCTGGCATGGCGTTTTGGGCGACTTTACTGCAATACGCTCTGTCCGGTGGGGACGGTTTTGGGAATTCTCTCCCGGTGGGCCATTTTTCAGCCGCGTATTCAGGCAGATATTTGCAACGGTTGCGGAAAATGTGCCCGAAACTGCAAGTCGTCCTGTATCGACCCCAAGTCGCACCAGATCGACGGAAGCCGATGTGTGGCGTGTATGGATTGTTTGGAAATCTGCCCTCAAAAAGCGATTGCCTGGACGACTTTTCCGACCACTTCCCAACCGCAGCCGCAACCCGAAACGTCCTCCATGCGTCGTCAATTCCTGACCGCCCTTTCGACCGTGGCGTCTTCCCTTTTCCTGACGCAGGCCAAACCCCTTCAGGCCGCCGTTCGGGAAGGAATCAAATTCGACGGCGGATTGGCCAAAATTGTGGAGAAAACGGCACCCAAACGTGTGGTTCCTCTCGTGCCACCGGGAAGTCGCGATCGACGCCATTTTGCCCAACATTGTACCGGTTGCCAGCTCTGCGTTTCGGTCTGCGCCAATCAGGTTCTCCGTCCGTCGGAGAAGGGATGGACGCTGCTGCAACCCACCATGTCGTACGAGCGGGGTTACTGCCGCCCGGAATGTGTACGTTGTTCGGAAGTCTGCCCAACCGACGCGATTCGTCGCCTGACGCGGGCGGAAAAATCAGCCACCCAGATTGGCTATGCTGTCTGGATTCGGGATTTGTGCGTGGTGGAAACGGATGGCGTGAAATGTGGCAACTGTGCCCGCAACTGTCCGAATCAATCGATTCAAATGGTTCCCCGTGACCCGCAAGACCCCGAATCTCTCACCATCCCTGCCATCGACACGGAACGTTGCCTTGGTTGTGGAGCGTGTGAAAACCTTTGTCCCGCCAGTCCGTTGAGCGCCATTTACGTGGAAGGAAACGAACGTCATCGGGAAGTCTGATTTTTCGTTGAATTTAAGAAAGGAACTTTTTATGTTGTTTGAAAATTACTTTTCACGTCGAGATTTTTTGGCACAAACCGTTTTGGCAAGTGGTGGGCTTTTGTTCTGTGGCTGCGGTTCTCAGGGAAGTGCCCGGGAAGGTGCCAATTCGGTGCCGACGGTGCCCGTCACGGAGACCCCTGCCGCAGTGCCGCCGAAGAGTGAGACCGCCACCGAGGTCGCTTCCTCCGACACTGCCCCGGAGGCCAAACCGTTGATCGTTTATTTTTCCCATAGCGGAAATACGCGAGTCATTGCCGAATATATCCAGAAATTTACCGAAGCGGAACTCTGGGAAGTAAAGTCGGTGAAGCCCTATCCCGAAGATTATAATACCGTGGTCGAGCAGGCCAAAAAGGAAATCGACGCTGGATTCCAGCCTGAAATCCAGCCGCTGCCGGAAAATCTTTCCGCTTACAGCACGATTTTCGTCGGTTCCCCCTGCTGGTGGGGGACGGTGGCACCTCCGATTGCCACGTTCCTGACCGGGCGAAACCTTTCCGGCAAAACGATTGCCCCTTTCATGACGCATGAAGGGAGTTTCATGGGACGCACGATTGCCGACATCCGAAAATATTGCCCACAGGCCAACGTCCTTTCCGGGCTTCCCATCCGTGGCGGCTCCGTTCGGTCGGCCTCCTCCGACGTGGAAAAGTGGCTTGCTTCCCTAAAATAACAGAAACCAGAAAACCTTTGACTTCAGGAGAACGATCATGCAAACCATCCTTCTAAACAATGGCGTGGAAATGCCGATACTCGGTTTTGGGACGTATCAGGTGGAGGACGCCACCGCGTGTGAAAAAGCGGTCGCGGATGCCATTGCCGTGGGGTACCGCCTGATCGATACTGCCGCGTGTTATTTCAACGAAGAGGCCGTCGGAAAGGCCATTCGCCAAAGTGGTCTGCCGCGAGAAGATTTTTTCGTCACCACCAAACTCTGGGTGCAGGACATGGGTTACGACGCCACCCGCAAGGCTTTTGAGGCATCCCTCCAACGTCTGGGGCTGGAGTACCTCGACCTCTACCTGATTCACCAGGCTTACGGGGATGTGTACGGTTCCTGGCGAGCGATGGAGGATTTGTACCGAGAGGGAAAAGTCCGTGCGATTGGCGTGAGTAACTTTTTCCCGGATCGGCTGATGGATTTGATTCTCCATCACGAAATCGTTCCGGCGGTCAATCAGATCGAAACACATCCCTTTTACCAACGAGAAAAAGACCACCAATTCCTCCAGGAGCAGGGGGTTGTTCATGAATCGTGGGGACCTTTTGCGGAAGGAAAACACCACATTTTTCAGAATGCCATCCTCCAAACGATCGCTCAAAATCATGGGAAATCGGTGGCTCAAGTCATTTTACGCTGGCTGATTCAGCGAAATATCGTCGTCATTCCGAAATCGGTTCACCCCGAACGGATGGTGGAAAATTTCCAGGTTTTCGACATGGAACTCTCCCCGGAAGAAATGACCGCCATAGCGTCCCTCGACCAGAATGTCAGTTCCTTTTTCGACCACCGTGACCCCGCCATCATTCGCTGGATCAACGATATGAAAATTCACGATTGAAATTTCTCGCGTCCCTAATCAATCGTCAGGTCGTTTGGAGAGGAGGATCGCATTTTCTGGATCGCTTCCTGGGAAATATGGTTCCCTTTTTGGATCGTCAAGTGACGCAATTCCGGCATTTGCGACAAGTGCAACATTCCTTCATCATCAATCCCCAAATCGTTCAGAAGAAGCCAGTGAATGGACTTTACCTGAGCGATTTTTTTCATGTCCTCATTGGTCAGTTTCGTTCCACTGAGATCCATGATTTTCAATTCTTTCAGATTCGCGAGATGTTCCAGATTCTCTCCTGTCAATTCCGTTCCGCGAAGGTACAATCCCGTCACCATTTCCATCTGGCAGAGGGACGGGAGCGCGGCAGAGGTAATCGGATTGTTGCCGAAACTCAGTGAACGGAGCATTTTCTGAGTCTCCAGATAACGGCATAAATCGTCCGTTATCTGAGCGCCATCCGCGTTGAGTGCGTTGAGATACTTCAACTGGCGGATGAGTTGGAAAAGTTTTTCGGAACCTTGGCCTTCACGGATGTGGATGGCATTTCCCATTCGCGTGGCGGAATCACGCACGACCAAAATTCCCAAATCTTCAATGGCCTTGCAGATTTCCGCGTCTTCTTTCCGCAGTTTTTCAGGAACATCGTCGGCTGTGATGAAAATCACCTCTTCCGATGCCAGGGGGTTACGGATGTGCAATTTTTGCAACATATCGTCTCGCCACTTTAATATCGCGGGCGGTTTCTCAATGTTTACCCAGACGACAAATGCGGTGACGCCCGCAAAAAGAAGCAGAAGGATGCCCAGACGGATTTTCCAGAAAGGGGACGGGGAAGGCTGATTCGATTCGGACATGGTTTGACCTCAAAGGATGGTTTTTTCGATAGGGAAGGATGACGAACCCTCCTGTGCCGCGGGGACAGAAGGATTCGGACAGGTTGCCAGGGTTTTTTCCAACTGTTCGTGAAAAACGCCAATTTTTCGGAATTTCTCGTAACGTTCTTCCAAAATCTGGTCGATGGAAAGTTTCTGCAATTCCCGCAACGAGGTGCGGAGGTATTTTTTCAGATTGCCGGCCATCAGACGTGGGTCTCGATGAGCACCTCCCAAAGGTTCGGGAATCACCGCGTCCACCACTCCCAATCGGTGCAAATCCCGGGATGTCAGCCGGAGTTCATTCGCGGCTTCCCGACGAAATTCCCGACTTTTCCAGAGAATTCCCGCACAACCTTCCGGGCTGATGACCGAATAATACGCATGTTCCAGAATTGCCACGCGATCTCCCACGCCAATGCCAATCGCCCCTCCCGAACCCCCTTCGCCAATCACGACGCAAATAATCGGCGTTCCCAGACGGGACATTTCGTACATTCCCTGAGCAATGACAAAGGCCTGCCCACGCTCTTCCGCTCCGATTCCCGGCCACGCTCCTGGGGTGTCGATCAAGCAAATGACGGGGAGGTGATATTTCGCCGCCATTTTCATCTTCAAAATCGCTTTCCGGTATCCTTCCGGGTGAGCGCAACCGTAGTGACATGCCTTGCGTTCGTTGAGATTCTTTCCCTTCTGGTGCCCGACAACCATCACCGGAATTCCATCCAGTTTCGCCCATCCGGTTAAAATCGCCCGGTCGTCGCCATAAAAATGGTCGCCGTGCAACTCCACAAATTCGTCAAACGCAAAATGAAGATAGTCGCTCGTTTGAGGACGGTTGGGATGACGGGAAACTTCCACCGTTTCCCAAGGCTGTAAGTTGGCGTAAATTTTCCGCTTCAGTTCCGCCACCTCGCGACGCAACGTCTGAATCGATTCCCGCACTTCGACGGAATCCCCGGCACTTTTCTCCATTTGCTCCAGACGGGATTCCAATTCGTAAATGGGATGTTCAAAAGATAACTGTATTTCCATAAGTTTGGCTATCGTTTTTCCAGGAAAACAGGCTTTCGCCCGGTTTTTCAAATACTCACTCCTCCGTTTTCACCACGGCAGAAGGAGGAACAGGATTTCGCTTGTAAATTCGGATCATTTTCAAACTGGTTAAAAAGTCTGCCGTCGTTTTCGGACGGTCGGCAGGTTTCTTCGCCATCGTCTGACGCAACAAACGCGCAAAATCAGGCGTTACGTGATTGTTGATAGCGTCGATCGAGGGTGGCATGGCATTCAGGTGTTTGTGCAACAACTCATTGGAACTTCCACCTGTAAATGGAGGACGCCCCGCAATCAACTCGAAGAGCGTGCAACCGAGACTGTACAAATCGGCTCGCTGATCGACCGCTTGCCCACGAATCTGCTCTGGCGACATGTAACTGCGAGTTCCCTGGACTTTGTTCGATTTGCCGAGCAATCGTGTCCAGAATCCCTGCGACCGCACCGCAATCGCAAAGTCGATCAGTTTCAGACTGTCGTTTTCATCGTCGATCATGAAATTATCCGGCTTCACATCCCGATGAACCCACCCCTGAGCATTGAAATAGGCCAGCGCTTCCGTCGCCGCCACCGCCAGCTTGGGAACGCGATAGGCATACTGCTCGGTTCCTTTACGGATGAGCGCTTTCATATTCCCATGCGGGTACCACTCCATCACCAGGTAAGGCTGATTCCCATCGACCCCATAGTCCAACATCCGAATCACCTGAGGATGATCCAGTTTTTCTCCGACGGTATACTCCCATTTGAGCAAGGCCGCGGCCGCACGGTTCTTCATCTGTTTCTCAGAGAGCGTTTTGACAGCCACAAACCGATCTCCCCGATCGTCCCGTGCCTGCCACAGTTGGGCATCCTGCCCAGTATTGACCGGGTTGAGCAAACGGTAGGAACCTAAATATTGTTTTGCCATAAAAGACCTAAAAATATCTTGTGGTGAAACAGGGACGAAAACGAACTCCCTTCCCTGTTTGGAAACTGTCATTTTCCCCAAAAATTTCCATCTCTGAAAGCGGAATATCTCCCAGGACATTCTGTCAATGGAACTTCATTTTAACAGATAAATGGATTTTGTTCAATGCGGGTAGGGAAGATTCCAGAAAAAATATTCCCCGGAAATAACCACAGACAAAATAAAGTAAAAAGACCCAGAAAAACGCAGACCGCCCATGGGAACCCCGACACACACGCAAGAGGACACTTATGGCTGCTGGCGCAAACCCCTGACCAGGTTCATGGTCTTACGTTGTGCGGAATCCCCATGGGCGATCCAACATTCCTCCATTCTAACAGAAATACGCCAAAAGAAAAGGGGGTACTTTGGGGGAATTATCAATTCCACCCCTGTTAGCCAGCCGTTTCCAGAAAACTTTCTTCATTCCATCCTTCGGCAGCGATGTTATTTTGTCCACGCCAACGACGAATGAGATTGTTGTCGATTTCCAACTGATCACAAATCCGGGAAACGACGAAATTCACAATATCGCGCAGGTCTTTCGCACCATGATAAAACGCGGGAGTGGGGGGGAGAATCACTCCTCCTGCCTGCGTTACGGTGAGCATATTTTGCAGATGGATGAGCGAAAGCGGCGTTTCGCGTGGGACGAGAATCAGTTTTCGACGTTCTTTCAAATGCACATCGGCAGCGCGATGAATCAGGTTCAGATGGACACCTGACGCAATGCAACCCAACGTCCCCATCGTGCAGGGACAGACGACCATGCCGTCCGTTTTGTACGAACCACTGGCCACGGGAGCGGTAAAATCGTGGTTGGGGTGAAAATGAACCTGACCAGACGGAAAAATTTCAGAGACGCAGTTTTGCGACAGGCCGAGCTGAATCGGGTCGAAGGCTTCCGGGTTGAGCGTAACGTTTAGTTCCTTCTCCAATACTTTGTAGGCCGTATCGCTAATCATCAGATGGATGTCGCACTCGCTGGCTACCAGCACTTCAATCAACCGGACGGCATAGGCGACGCCACTGGCACCCGTAATTCCGATAACAATTTTTCGGTCACACATTTTCCATTTCTCCTTTTCGTAAAGACCCCAAATTTTTCTCTATTCATTATAGTCGATTCGAGAAGATTTCGGAAGTGGTGAAGATAAAAAAGGTTCCCAGAGGAGCTTTGTGGGATGGGGACTTTACAGGAAGAGGGAAATACCGCAAAATGAAAGGAGTGAAGATGGAAAAGATGGTACGGAGGTTAAGAATGCGTTGGAGTGTGTTGGTAATCGTAGGGGGAATCCTGGGAATGGGTTGGGCGGAAGCGCAGAATCTGGATCGGGAAAAGATCGTTCGGCGGCATACGCTGGAAAATCTTCCGATGGAGGTGGAAATTCCTCTCGGAAATGGGGAATTTTGCTTCAATGTGGACGGTACCGGCGTCCAGACGCTGCGGGGAAACACAATGGCTCATTGGGGCTGGCATTCGTTCCCTTTGCCGGAGGGATTTTCGGAAAAAGATATTCCCGCCACGGGGACTTTTCAGCAGGGGCGTAACACCCTTGCTGGCGATCACTCCTTTCCCCCGGAAAAACAGGCTTTACGGCAATGGCTTTTCGACAATCCTCATCGGGCGGATTTGGTCCGAATCCAATGGACGCGAGGGGATGGAACGGCCATTCCACCGGAAGCGATTCGGCAGGTTTCCCGAAAAATGGATTTGTGGACAGGGTTACATCGGTGTGAGTGGATTCTGGATGGAGAGACCGTGGTGGTGGAGACGGTGGTGGGAATGGAGAGTGACGCTCTAGCCGTGCAGGTACATTCCCCTCTTCTGGCGGTAGGAAAATTGATCGCAACGCTCGATTTTCCCTATCCGACGATCATTTCCGAGGCTTACTGCGGCAATTTTCAGGTTCCCGAAAAACATCGGACGACGCTGTTGTCGAAAAACGATGGGGATGGGGTCAAACTCCGGCGAAATGTGGATGATTTGGAATATCGGGTTCAGGTTGGTTGTTGCGAAGCGGGAAAAGTGGCGGTTCAGCCCGAAATCCATAGGGTGACGATTACGTCCCATGGGGAAACGCTTGCTTTTTTCTGCCACTGCGAACATCCGACCAGCCTTCATTTCCAGCCGAATGCCGAGGAAAGGGAAAATTTCGATTTTGCGAGGTGGAAGGAAAAAACGGCGGAAAAATGGGTGGAATACTGGAAATCGGGAGCGGCGGTCGATTTTTCGGAGAGTACGGATTCACGATGGCGGGAATTGGAGCGTCGCGTGGTTCTTTCGCAGTATTTAATGCGGAGTAATTCTGCCGGAAGTTGGCCGCCGGCGGAAACGGGGCTGTTGGGGACAGACTTTTGGCGTGGGCAGTTTCACGGCGAGATGATTTACTGGCATTTGGCGCACTATGCCCTCTGGAATCGTTGGGAACTGGCTCAACCGGCGTTGAAGTGTTACGCTCGATTTTTGCCGACGGCCCGCCAACTGGCGTCGCAATTGGGGTATCGAGGAGCGCAGTGGCCGAAATCGGTTGGCCCGGAAGGACGTTCGGCACCATGGGTGGGGAATCAGGTTTTGTTGTGGAAGCAGCCGCATCCGATTCTTTTCGCGGAGTTGGAATACCGCCATGCTCCCACACGTGAAACGTTGGAAAAATGGGAAGAAATTGTCGAACAAACGGCGGAATTCATGGCGGACTATCCTGAAAAAGGGGAGGATGGGCTGTTCCATCTTCGACCCGTCATGCCACCGAGTGAGCAGGGAATTACGGTGGACAGTGTTTTCGATTTGGCGTACTGGCGGTGGGGGTTGGAACAGGCGAATCGTTGGCGGGAACGGTTGGGAAAAGAACGCAACGGCCAGTGGGACGAAATTCGCAAAGACCTGGCACCTCTGCCGACGCTTCCCGGAACTCCTGAAAAGGTGACGGTTTACATCCATTCTGCCGAGTGGACGGACACGTACGAAAAGTATGCCTGGGAACATCCCAATCCGGTGGGGGTTTATGGGATGATTCCTCCCACCGAAGGGGTCTGTCCTGAAATTGCCCGGCGAACGGTGCGGAAAATCCAGGAGACGTGGAATTGGGAACGGGTTTGGGGATGGGACTTTCCCTGGACTGCCATGGCGGCTGCGCGGACGGGACAACCGGAAATTGCGGTGGAGATTTTGCTGCATCCCAGCCCACGCAATGCCTATGATTTGCGAGGTGTGAACGCGAACAACCCCTGCCCGTATCTTCCTGGAAATGGCGGGGTTCTGTACGCGGTGGGGATGATGGTTGGGGGTTGGGAAGGTTGTCCTCAGGTGGATCGTTCCCGGGGTGAGGCTCCGGGGTTTCCACGCAATGGGAAATGGGTGATTCGCTGGGAAGGTTTTTGCCCCGCACCATGAAATTTGGGAGAAATATTTTCCCCACCCGTTGACAGGAGCGGGGAGATAAAATAGACTGATTGTAGGAATATGTCCATTCAGGGCAGGATTGTTTGTCAAACTATATAGAGGAGAAGTGAACATGAATTGGAAGACCCACCGACGTAATTTCCTGAAATCGACCGCTGTGGCAGGTGCCGGAGTGTTGATTGTCAAGGATTTGCTGGCGAATGAATCCCCGAACGAGAAGATTGCCTTTGCCTGCGTCGGAATTGGTGGAAAGGGGAGCAGCGACTCGGCGGACGCGGCACGGTTTGGTCAGGTCGTGGCGGTTTGCGACACGAACCGGAATCAACTCAAAGGGGGCGAAAAACGTTTTCCCGGCGCGAAGTTGTACGAAGATTATCGGGTGCTGTTCGAGGAGATGGGCAAAAGTATTGATGCCGTGACCGTCAGTACGACCGACCACATGCACGCTCCGATTGCGTCGATGGCGATGCGGATGGGAAAACATTGTTTTTGCCAGAAACCGTTGACGCGAACGATTTCGGAAGCACGGAAACTGGCGGAACTGGCGAAGGAAAACAACGTCGTGACGCAGATGGGAAACCAGGGAACGGCCAGCACCAATTCCCGCGAAGGGGTGGCGTTGATTCGTAACGGGCTGGTGGGCGAAGTGAAGGAAGTGATGGTCTGGACGAACCGTCCGATTTGGCCGCAGGGTGGTGAACGGGGCACCCCGGCGGAAGTCCCCGCGTATCTGAACTGGGAAGCGTGGCTGGGCTGCGCTCCCCAACGACCCTTTGTGCCGGGTGCGTATGATCCGTTTGCGTGGCGTGGTTGGTGGGATTTCGGCTCCGGGGCATTGGGAGATATGGCGTGCCATACCGCCAGCGTGGCGTATCGCGCGTTGGATATGAAAGACCCGGTGAGTGTCCAGGCCACGACCTCCGGCCACAACTACGACAGCTTCCCGAAATGGTCGACGATTGAGTTTGAATTCCCCGCCACCGATTGGCGTCCCGGATTCAAGTTCACCTGGCTCGACGGCGGCAAACGGCCTGATCCCGAATTGTTGGGTGGAATCCAGCCTGCCGGTTCCGCGTTTTTGTTGATTGGAACGAAAGGGACGTTCTATTCGCCGGATGATTACGGCAATACCCGCACGATTATCGGAGCGGCGAAGGATGACGAGGCGGCGCTTTTGGAAAAAGTCCGTCCCGAAGTCCGCGTGGCTCAGGAAGGGCATTTCGGCGAATGGGTCGAAGGAATCAAGAAGAATGATCCGACGTTCCCGATGTCGAACATGATTACGCAGGCAGGCGGCTTGACCGAAACGATTCTCCTGGGGAACCTGGCGGTCTGGGCGGCCAATAAACCGGAAGAATTGGGCGAAAAAGTGGAGTGGGACGCCAAAAATCTGAAGATTTTGGGGAATCCGCAGGATCGGGAGCGGTTGGAATCGCTCGTCTTCCCGAAATATCGCGAAGGTTATACGCTGTAATTGTTTTTTTCAGCCTTCCCGTGGAACAGTGGTTTTGCGGGAAGGATTTTCTGCTTTTAAAGAAGGAGTTTGAGATGAAGACCCACCGACGTAATTTTCTGAAATCGACCGCCGTTGCCGGGGCAGGGGTGTTGATTGCGCGTGATTTGCTGGCGAATGAGTCCCCGAATGAAAAGATCGCTTTTGCCTGTGTGGGAATTGGGGGGAAGGGGAGCAGCGACTCCGCCGACGCCGCCCGATTTGGTCAGGTGGTGGCGGTTTGCGACACGAACCGGAATCAGTTGAAAGGGGGCGAAAAACGGTTTGCTGGCGCGAAATTGTACGAAGATTATCGCGTGATGTTCGATGAGTTGGGCAAAAGTATCGATGCGGTGACGGTCAGTACGACGGATCACATGCACGCTCCGATTGCCGCCATGGCGATGCGGATGGGAAAGCATTGTTTTTGCCAGAAACCGTTGACGCGGACGATTTCGGAAGCACGGAAACTGGCGGAACTGGCGAAGGAAAACAACGTCGTGACGCAGATGGGGAACCAGACCACCGCCACGACCCCCTCACGAGAGTGCGTCGCGTTGATTCAGGCCGGTTTGATTGGCACGGTCAAGGAAGTAATTAGTTGGAGCAATCGTCCGGTCTGGCCGCAGGGTGGGGAACGTGGCACTCCGACGGAAGTTCCGGCGTATTTGAACTGGGAAGCGTGGATTGGATCTGCCCCGATGCGACCGTATGTGGCAGGTGCGTACGATCCCTTTTCGTGGCGTGGTTGGTGGGATTTCGGTTGTGGAGCGCTGGGCGATATGGGTTGCCATCAGTTGAGTGTCCTGTATCGTGCCACCGATTTGAAAAATCCGGTCAGCGTTCAGGCCAAAACGTCCGGTCACAATTGCGACAGTCTGCCGAAGTGGTCGGTGATTGATTTCGTTTTCCCGGATACGGAACAACGGCCTGGGTTTACGTTTACATGGCTGGATGGTGGTCAGCGTCCGAATCCCGATTTGTTGCAGGGAGAGACGATGACGGGAAGTGGTTTTCTGCTCATTGGCGAAAAGGGAACGATGTTTTCGCCGGACGGGCAGGGTGCCAGCCGCAAGATTCTGGGTTCTGCGAAGGATGACGAAGCGGCCTTGCTGGAAAAAATCCGCCCGGAAATCCGTGTGGCGAAAGAAGGGCATTTCGGGGAATTTGTGGAAGGAATCAAGAAAAATGATCCGACGTTCCCGATGTCGAACATGATTACCAATTCCGGCGGCTTGACCGAGACGATTCTGCTGGGCAATCTGGCGGTCTGGGCAGCCAACAAACCGGAAGAATTGGGCGAAAAAGTGGAATGGGACGCCAAAAATCTGAAAATTCTGGGAACGCCGAAAGATCGCGAACGGCTGGAATCGCTCGTTTTCCCGAAATATCGCGAAGGATACACGTTGTAATGATTAATGAACTAATGATTAATGGTTAGTGGTTAATGGTTGAAAATTGGGATTGTTCTTGTTTTTAGGGGGATTTTTTCCCTCTTGTGGGATTTTCCAAAATCGGATAGACTAACAAGAATCATGGGTGCGGTGCAAGTCCGTGTTTAATAGATGAAACCTCGAAGGAGAAAACAGATGACATTAAGAACCAACCGACGTAATTTTCTGAAGACCAGTGCCGTAGCGGGGGCGGGCGTGATGATTGTCAGCGACTTGCTGGCAAACGAATCGCCGAATGAACAGATTGCTTTTGCCGCCGTCGGAATCGGTGGAAAAGGCTCCAGCGACTCTGCCGACGCGGCTCGTTCCGGGCGAATGGTGGCGGTGTGCGACACGAACCGCAACCAGTTGAAAGGTGGCGAAAAACGTTTCCCCGGCGCGAAGTTGTACGAAGATTATCGGGTGATGTTTGATGAACTCGGCAAGAGTATTGATGCGTTTACCGTCAGCACGACCGACCACATGCACGCGGTGATTGCGGCGGCAGGAATGCGGATGGGAAAACATTGTTTTTGCCAGAAGCCGTTGACGCGGACGATTTATGAAGCTCGCCGACTGGGTGAAATTGCCCGTGAAAACAAGGTGATTACGCAGATGGGCAACCAGGGTTCCGCGGGAAGTGGCCTTCGTGAAAGCGCGGCGCTGATTCGAGCCGGTTTGCTGGGCAAAGTTTCGGAAGTCATCGTCTGGAGTAACCGTCCGGTTTGGCCGCAGGGTGGCGAACGTGGACAGGAAGCTCCGGTGCCGGAATACCTGAACTGGGATTTGTGGCTGGGGAACGCCCCGAAACGTCCGTTTGTGCCGGGTGCGTATGATCCGTTTGCGTGGCGTGGCTGGTGGGACTTCGGTTCCGGTGCGTTGGGCGACATGGCGTGCCATACGGTGAACGTCGCGTTTGCGGCATTGGATATTCGGAATCCGACGTGGGTGGAAGCAATCACGTCCGGTCACAACTTCGACAGCCTGCCGAAATGGTCGAACATCACATTTGAATTCCCGGCCAACGATTGGCGTCCCGGCTTCAAGTTCACCTGGATGGATGGCGGCAAGCGGCCTGATCCCGAACTTCTGGAAGGGGAACAGCCGTCCGGTTCCGGGCTGGTGATTATTGGTGAGAAGGGTAAATTTTACTCCAAGAATGACTACGGTCAGGATCGGACGCTCTTTGGTGCGTGCAAAGAGGACGAAGCGGCGTTGCTGGAAAAAGTCAAGCCGACGGTTCCGGTGGCACCTGGTGGACACTTTGGCGAATGGGTCGAAGCGATCAAGCGAAACGATCCGAAACTTCCGTGGTCGAATTTCCCGGACTATGCCGGCCCGCTCACCGAAACGATTCTGCTGGGCAACCTGGCCGTCTGGGCTGCCAACAAACCGGAAGAGAAGGGACAGCGCGTCAACTGGGATGCCAAGAATCTCCAGATTGTCGGCAATGTGGAAGATCGTGCGCGACTGGAGTCGTTGGTGAAACCGCAGTATCAGAATGGTTACGAGAACCTCTAAACGAAGGTTTTCGGGTTACAACGGAAGGAGGCAAAGTGAGAGTGCTTTGCCTCTATTTTCATTTTCCATAGATTTCATAAAGGAGTTTTCATGTCCAAATTACCGGCATTCATGACAAGCCTGACACTTTTAACCGCCCTGGCGACGAACGCGATTCCGGCGGCGGGAGAGTCTTCCATCACGGTCAAAACATGGGGCAAATTGCCCTCCGGGGAGGAAGTCAAACTTTACACGCTCACGAACAATCTGGGAATGCAGGTGACGATTTCCAATTACGGCGGGTTGATTACGTCGCTTTGTGTGCCTGACAAAGAGGGGAAGATGGAGGATGTGATTCTGGGGTTCGACACGCTGGAAGAGTACATGGAGAAGAGTCCCTATTTTGGAGCGGTCGTGGGGCGTTACGGAAACCGGATTGGCGGTGGAACGTTTACGATTGATGGAACGGCCTATCAGGTCACGAAAAATGAGAAGGGAATCCAGTGCCTTCATGGCGGAAATGTTGGTTTCGACAAGAAAATCTGGGATGTGGAAGAAATCACCAGCGAAAACCTCCAGCACGACCGGATCGATACCGATAAAATCATCGGTTTGAAGTTGACGCTGATCAGTCCCGATGGCGAAGAGGGTTTTCCAGGGACGATCAACACGGTGCTGCATTACATGGTTCCGAAAGACACGAATCTGCTGGTGGTACTCTACGGAGCGACAACGGACAAGCCGACGCACCTGAATTTGACGCAACATGCGTATTTTAACATGAAAGGGGCGGGAAATGGCGATATTCTGGATCACGAAGTGACGATTTGGGCAGACCGTTTCACGCCGGTGGATGAAAATCTGATTCCGACGGGCGAATTGCGGGATGTGACCGGGACAGCCATGGATTTCCGTCAGCCGAATTTGGTGGGAGCCAGAATCGATGCCGACGAGGAACAGATCAAAATTGGCGGCGGCTATGATCACAACTGGGTTTTGAACGTGAAGGAAGGGGAGAATTTCCGTAAAGCGGCGAAAGTTCGTGACCCTGCCAGCGGTCGGACGATGGAAGTTTTCACCACGGAACCGGGCGTTCAATTCTACGCGGGCAACTTCATGAGTACCATGCCGGGAAAGGGTGGAAAAACCTATGTCAAGCGTGGCGGTCTCTGCTTTGAAACGCAGCATTTTCCCGATTCACCGAACAAACCGCAGTTCCCCTCCACGTTGGTAAAACCTGGGGAAGAGTACAAATCAGCCACGATTTTCAAGTTCTCGGCGGAATGATTCCGAACGTTTGAAAGGAATTTTTGAAAAAATTTCCCCTCCCGCTAATTTTCTGTAACATTCCTATTTACAGAGAGTTACGTCGGAGGGATTTTTTATGAAAAGGTGAAAAGTAAAAATTTTTCAAAAATTTTCGGGGAAATTACTTGACTTTCAAACAAAAGGAACTTATACTGAAGAAAATTCGTTTTGGGTGAAGGAAACTTTGAAAGGAGTGTTGAAATGAAGAACTTGGAACATTGCATTTTACCCCCCCCCCTGTTTTAACATAGAAACAGGTATTTCCGGGATTTTCTGGGGAGTTTTTCTTTCCCTGATGCCAACTTTTGCCATGGAGCAAAACCCGTACGATGATCGGGAGCCGTATGCCTCCTATACCGATGGTGGTGAATTTTCTCATCAGTCTCTGATAAATAGCCAGTTTTACTACAAAACGTCGGAAGACGCGACTTCGGGCATGTTGCGTGTGGGGGAGAATCGCGATAATGGGATTGCCGCTCTTTATCAGACCGCCGGAACGGTCCATGCCAACTCCAATTATCCGATTATTGGTCAGAGTACCAATGCTTCTGCCACAGGGCTACACTTCAGTCTGTATCAACTGAGCGGTTCTACCAAAGCATACATCGTGGGAAGTGGTGGTGCAAATGGACTTTATATGGCTACTGCCGACTACAATGACGCCGTACTGGAAATCCAGGAAAACTCTCCCGACACGGTTCTCTTTTGCTCGGATATTCGTTTAGGCTCATCCAGTGGCTATTCTTCCAATGCTCATGTTCAACAAGCTTCCGGTACGATTTACGCAACGACCATAACGACTCCGACTGCCGCAAAAGCAGGGTACGAATATGGTTATACCCTTTCCGACGGGAATCTTTTTGCAGGTGCCATCACGAATACTCCAATGACCTTTATCGGTGGTACGATGGCGTTTGAAACGTCCAACACCTCCCTGACGAACGATGGCGGAACGCTGGAGATTTACGGGAATCTTGCCTCGGCACTCCAGAAGGAAACTTATACCTATGCCCTTTTTGCTGCGGGAAATACGCCAGGGTATACGACGTATGGCACCTCCACAGTGACGGGAGATTACGTTCAAAAGAACGGAACGTTGGCATTGGATTACCATGCCGGGACACCAACAAATTCCGACAAACTGGCCGCCACGAACATAGCGCTGGAGGGGGGAAAGGTTCTGGTTCGTTCCAGCCTTTACGCCAATCATACCGGCTTGGAATCGTTTGACGGACTGGATGGAAACATCACGTCGAGTGCGACGGTACAAGCCTCCATGAGCGGATGGAAATGGAAACTGGACACCACGACCGGCACCCTTTCGACCGACATGAAGACGTGGAATCCCACCACCCAAACCACCATTGCGGACGGCGATTACCTGACGTTGTATTCCACATCAAAATTTGCCGGAAGTTTCAACATGACGGGGGGGTATTTGACAGGCCGATTTTATATGGGTACCGACACCGCGGATTTTACGATGAATCAATCCGGTGGTACCACCCTATTGAATCAGACAAGCTACTGGGCGGTGCTTTTGGAATCCGGTACAAGTGGTCGACAGGCCATTTGGAATCTTTCCAACGATGCCAAATTCTACGTTTTCGATAACCAGTCCTACAACGGCGAAGATCGACGTATGAATATCGGAAAAGGTTATCTTGGGAAAATCACCATTGCGGATAACGTCGTTTTTCATGCCGATGCTGTGGGGTTGGGAGTAAATAATGGAAGCAGTTACTACGGACGTGGCATTGTCGAACAGTCTGGCGGTGAGGCCTATTATCATCTACTCCGAATGTACACCCGAAAGGAATCTGTAGGTACGTCCGACCCCTCTTCCTATACCCTTACCGATGGGAGACTCGTGGTTCGCAAACTGGAATCTTACGCTCCCGACACTTCCGCCACGATTCAACCTCTTTTCCAACTCCAGGGTGGCACCGCAACGATTGTGGAGAGTAACATGTCTCTGGTGAACGATGGCTCCACCATTCAAATCCAATCGGTTGGCGATATTCTGGACGATTTTCGTTACCTCAACGACGGTGACGAGACGACCGATCGTCCTCTTGGGTTCACGAACATCGGCACCATGGATGTAACCGGTACATTCACGCAAAACAGGGGTATCATCGAATTTGAAATAGACAGTGAAACACTTTTGGACACGCTCAATGCGTCTGAGGGGATTTTCCTCAATGGCGGCGACCTGTTCGTGGAGTACCTTGGGGAGGAAATTCTGGCGGAAGGTACCACATTCGCCATTTTTGGAGAAAGTCCCTCCGTCACGTTTGGCGAGTTGTTCAATACTCTCGTTTCCAATCGTGAGGGAACGCAATTTTGGCAATTGAACACTTGGGGAGCAACCTACGTTGGAAGTGAAATAGCCGTCCCCGAACCTGCATCGTGGCTTCTTCTCGTTCTGGGGCTGGGATACTTTCTGAAGCGACGTTGGGCATGAGGGGAAATACCATGAAAAGAAAACCTGTACCAGTACTGTTTCTACTTATCTTTGCCGTGGGTTGCGGACAGAAAACCGGCACGGTTTCCGGCACGGTTTTGTGGGAGGGAAAACCTGTGGAAAATGGGGTGATCGAGTTTGTGCCGCTGGATGATAAAACGATTCCAGCGACCCCCGCCCAAATTATCGACGGAAAATATCAGGCCACTGTCCCGCTCGGACGGATGCAAGTGCAATTGACCTGTTATGCGGACGAAGGGAGTTATTATCCTTCAGGACCGACAGGACCGAAAATCAAGCCGTTACGGAACGTGATTCCCCCGGAGTGGAATGTGGAGTCCAAACTGGAATATACGGTTTTGAAGGGAGAGCAAAAATATGATTATCCGAAAAAATAATGCTTTCACGTTGGTGGAACTCCTGGTTGTGATTGCTATTATCGGGATGCTGGTGGGGCTACTCCTTCCCGCGGTACAACAGGCACGGGCGGCTGCGCGTCGGATGCAGTGCGCGAATAAAATGCGTCAATATGGTCTCGCTTTTTTGAACTACGAAACCCAAAATCAGAAATTTCCGTGGGGGACGCAGCGAGGCGATGGAAAGACCAATCCGCCGGACGGTTCGGGGGGCTGGGTTGCGGGAAGCGGAGCCAAAAATCAAATACGTCGTTCGTTTCTCGTTTGGATTTGGCCTTATTTGGAACTGAACGCGAACTACCAGGAATTCAACTTCGACTACAATCCCGGCAATTGGCAAAACAGCAACAACATGTCCCTATGTCAACCCGTGGCGATTTACTTTTGCCCGGACGACCGACCGAATGCACTGTGGTCACCGTCGGATGGAACAAAAAGTAGTTATTCCAAAGGGAATTACGTCGTCAATTTCGGTGAACTCGACCTTTCCAAAAGCAAGCTGAATCTGAACTGCCAACTGAAGAAAGCCCCTTTCGATATTAACCTTCGACGTACCGCAGGTGAATTTCGCGACGGACTTTCCAACTGCGTATTTCTGTCGGAAGTGCTGATTTCTCCACTCGATTCCGACTACGATATGCGGGGATTGGTCTTTTATGAAGTCGATGCGGGGGCTCACTTTATGACCAATCAACAACCCAACTCCGGCTGGGATTACCAGATTTGCCAGGGGGAACCCATTCCCGGTGTCACCTGTTCAGGAGGTACTCCTTATCGGATTCCTGCCCGAAGCAATCACTCCAATGGGGTGAATGCCGTACGTGGTGACGGTTCCGTATCGTTTGTCAGTAACTCCATTGACCTCGACGTTTGGAAAAGTCTGGGAACCATCTGTGAGGGAGATATTGTCAGCGAATTTTAGTCGCTTGTTTGAGAAAAAGATAGGAATGGAGAAAAATGAAGAATCGATTGAAGAAGTTGCTTGCCTGCCTTTGGGGGGTTGCGGGGATGATTTGTCCACTTTCCGCAAAAGAGGATTTTCAGTATGTTCTGGAACGGGATTGGATGCGGCAGGATGCGGAAAAACTGGATGTTTCCCACTGTTTTACCGCTTCGGAAGGGAATGCCTGGGAATATCGGATGGTGGAAAAGGTTCTTCAGGAACTTTCCGCCAAAGAGCCTTTTCAAGAGACACTGCGATCGTTAAAAGAGGTTCCAGGAAAGGATGCGCGTTGGAAAGAACTGTATCGACAAGCCTGTAAAGCACGTCGAATCCAACGGTTGCGGCCTCTTTTGGAGAAAACCTCTCAACTGATTTATTGTCAACATTGTCCGATAGGTGCCGCCGGAAATATCGCGGGGAATCACTTTCCCACGGATCGTCGCCGTCCGCCTCATCGACAGGATACTTCTCAACCATTGCATAAAACCTGGAAGAAAGGGAGTCAGCTCCGTCTCCTAACGATTGCGAAAGATGGGTCTGTCCACGAAGATATTTTGGCGGAAACCCCGGAAGGCTTTATTCGTGATCCGGCACTTTCGTGGGATGGAAAAAAAGTATTGGTGGCCAGGCGGGACTCGTTTTTAACCGACGATTACCAGATTTACGAATTGGATTTGACCTCCCGCCAATGGCATCCGATAACCTGTTCGTTGGAAAAGGATGGCAAAGTTTATCCCATCAGTTGCGTGGAGCCATGTTATCTGCCCAGTGGGCGAATTATTTTCCAATCGACGCGGTGTGCTCAGTTAGACCCTTGTGGTTGGGATGTTTCAGGAAATCTTTATTCCTGCGAGCCAGATGGTTCGGGAGTGCGACGTCTGGGATTTGATCAGGTAACGACAATGTTTCCGCAGGTTCTCGACGATGGTCGGATTCTCTATACGCGATGGGAATACAACGATCGAACACCCATTTTTATCCAACCCCTCTTCGTCATGAATGAGGATGGAACGGGACAGACCGCTTTTTATGGGAATAATTCCTGGTTTCCCGTTTCACTCCTGCACGCGCGTGGTGTGCCGGGAAGTACGCTGGTCATGGCGATTGCTTCTGGCCATCACACGCTTCAAAAGGGGAAATTGGTATTGGTCGATCGTTCTCGCGGAACAGATGGTGATGTGGGAATCACGTTTTTGGGGGAACCATTTTCATCCCCTCTAACTCAGGCAAAAGAGAAAAGTACGGAATTGGATGGTTTTGGACAGGGAGGTGGGCAATTTGCATACCCGTATCCTTTGGATGAGAGATATTTTCTCGTTTCCTTTACACCAGACGGTTATCAGGGACATGTCAACTATGCCGAACACCTTTATCCCAATACGACAGGGCAACCCTTCGGTGTTTATTGGATGGATGCTTCTGGACGGCGGGAATTGCTGGCGTTCGATTCGGAAAACTGCTGTATGCAGGCAATTCCCGTTATGGCACGTCCCATTCCGCCTGTACGCAGTTCGCAGATCAACGAAAACGTAACAACAGGGACGTTTTATGTTCAGAATATTTATCTGGGACCAGGCTTAAAAGGAGTTCCCCAGGGAACCATTCGGAAATTGCGAGTCGTAGCTCTGGAATATCGGGCCGCGTGGGCAGGAAGTAACAATAACCACGGAGAGGGGGGAGGGTCCTGCGTTCAGACTCCGATTGGAGGAAATAATGCCTGTTGGGATGTGAAACATGTCCTTGGAGAAGTGGATGTGGAGGAAGATGGGAGTGCTTTCTGGGAAGTGCCTGCCAGAACACCGGTTTATTTCCAGATGTTGGATGAGAAAGGACGTTGCGTCCAGACCATGCGCAGTTGGACAATGCTCATGCCAGGAGAAAATTTTGCTTGTCTGGGTTGCCATGAACCATCTTCACAAGTGGGACCGGCCATGCAATCTCAGGGAACGCTGGCAATGAAAAAACCTCCTCAAAAACTCCAGCCAGTGGATGGGAGGCCGCACCCACTTTTGCTGCGAAAACCGAACGCTCCCCTTTCTGTAGAAGACTATCTTGGCATCCAGCGTCCAAGAAAAATGGATCCCGACGCGCCTGTGGAAGGTTTCAGTTTTTTGCAAAAGATTCAACCCATTTTGGACAAACATTGCGTCCACTGCCATTCGGAACAGGGAAACGGTGAACATCGTTCCGATTTCTGCCTGACTTCCGAGCGAGTACGGGATGAGCGGGCGCAACGTCTCTTTACCCGTTCCTATCTCCAATTGACGAATCATGGTAAGGAGGGGAAATGGATTTTCTGGATTCAACCCGAAAGTCGTCCGACATTGTTACCTCCCTGGCATACAGGTTCGACTCGGAGTAAGTTGATGGATTATCTGGAGCCAACACATTATGAAGTACAGGTTTCCGAGCAGGAGAAAAAGACCGTGGCTTGCTGGATTGATTTGGGGGTTCCTTTTTGCGGTGCCTATCCCGAAGCCCATCTCTGGAATGAGGAACAAAAAGCTGCCTATGATTTTGCCCAGCAAAAACGTCTTTTGTATGCCGAACAGGAAGATTACCAGTAAAAAGGAAAAAGAATAAAATGCAACGGCTTTTTTTCGGAATATGTTGGAGTAGGGTGTTGACCGTATGGTGTGTGGCAGTTCCTGCCATGGCTATCGTGACAGAGGTTTCCGCCAATGAGGAAAAATCGCAGAATTTTATCCTTCATCGTCGTCAACTCCCCTTTCCTCAAACCCGGCTGATTCAAGACTGGATGAGACAGGATCGCGGCCAATTGGATGTTTCTACCTGTTTTCAGAGCGAATCGAGTACGGCAGAAGAAAAAATGATTCGCCGTGGCCTGGCGGAAATTCAAAAACGGGGCGGGGATACGGCTGATTTGGAAAAAGAATTGCGGAGACTGTTGAAAAAGAACGTTCCGGGAAACGATCCCGCGTGGCGGGAATGCTACCTGCAAATGGGAACGTTTCGGCGACAGCTTCGCTTGCGGGAAGTGAGAAAATTCTGCTCGGAATATCTTTTTACCAAGCATTGCCAACTTTCCAATCAGCCCTGTTTTGCTTCCACGGCATTTTTGTCCGATTCCGTATACCAGGATAGATTGGGGGACTGGCGGATGGGTTCGGAACTCTACCATTTAACCATTTCCGATTCCGCGGAAGTTACGATAACTCTGCTTCACGAGGAAAAAAACGGGATTATCCGCGATCCGGCAGTGTCCTACGATGGAGAAAAAGTCGCTTTTTCCATGCGTCGCAGCGAATTGCAAGACGACTATCACCTTTACGTGATGGACTGGAAAACCCGCCGGATAACACCGATTACCTTCGGGCCTGGAGTGGCGAATTTCGAACCTTGCTGGCTTCCAGACGGAGATTTGATTTTCGCTTCTTCGCGGTGTGATCAGTGTGTGCCATGCTGGTCGAGCGATGTGATGAATCTCTATCGTTGCGACGCGGAAGGACGTTATTTGCGGCGTTTGACTTACGATCAGGCACATAATCTCTACCCTCAGCCGATGGCCGACGGTCGGATTCTTTATACCCGTTGGGAGTATAACGACCGCGTTTCAGGGAAAGTCCACAAACTTTTCATCATGAATCCTGATGGGACGGCTCAGACGGAATATTACGGCAACAATTCCCATGCTCCCCGTTCGATTATCCATGCGCGAGCCATCCCAGGAAGTTCCCGGGTAATGGTAATCGGAGCAGGGCACCATACCGACCAGAGCGGGAAATTGATGCGGATGGATCGCAATTGGGGGACACAGGAAAATGAGGGATTGGAATACGTCGCTCCTGTCCGATGGTTTGAACCGGTGAAAGATGACCTGTTTGGTAAAGAGGGGGAACTTTTTCAGTATCCTTTTCCTATCGACGAAGAAAACTATCTCGTTTCGTATTTGCCCGAAGGTGGTCCGGCACGTTCCTTTTATCCGATTCCGTTTGGAATTTACTGGATGAATTCGGCAGGAGATCGGGAGTTGCTGGTCTATGATCCGACGATTTCTTCCGGCCAGATCGTCCCTCGAATGCCACGTGAAAAACCACTGCAAAAGGCCGACGGTTACGATTTTTACCAAAATAAGGGTTTCTTTTATGTTCAGGATGTCTATTATGGCCCCGGCTTGAAAGGAATTCCACGTGGGACGATCAAGAAAATGCGTGTGATTGCCCTTTCTATTCGAGCGATGTCGGCGGGGGTCGATTACAATCAGCCCAGTTCCCAAATCCATACACCTGTCTCTATCGGGAACGGAAGCTGGGATGTCAAGCATGTTCTGGGAACAGTCGACATCGAAGAAGATGGTTCTGCCTACTTCCAGGCTCCTTCGCGAATGCCTCTTTACTTCCAGCTTCTGGACGAAAAGGGACGAATGGTGCAGACCATGCGCAGTTGGACAATGCTCATGCCAGGAGAAACGTTTGGTTGTATCGGCTGTCATGAGAATAAAAACGATACCTTCCTCAATCATAAACCGATTACGATGGCTTTGAAAAAACCTCCACAGACCATTCAGCCCTTTTATGCCGAGGGAGAAATTGCGATACCGGAATTCTATCCGCTTCTCAACGATTCGCAGAAACGGGCAATGAAATACTTGAATGTCAATGCCCCCCAGGCCAACGATGTTCCGCAGGGGTTCAGTTACCTCCGAGAAATCCAGCCGATTTGGGATAGGCACTGCATTGCTTGCCATACGGGTGGCAAAAGGGATGATGGCACGCTTGCCCCCTTCTCACTTTTGGGAGATACACGCAACTATGGTTGGAAAGAGTGTTGGGAAGGGATTGCGTCACGTCCCTGGTCCAAAGAACACATCTATCCCCAAACAGGCAAAGACAGAAATCCAGGGCGGAATTACGCTGCCTCGTACCTGGAACTGACCCGATATGGTCGACTTCGATCGGATGATAAAAAAAACACGTTTGTCCCGGAAAGTCCATGGCTGAACTGGCTGCCAATGGCAATTGCGGAACCACCCATGCTGCCTCCTTATACCTGGGGCGCGTTTAAGAGCAAACTGATGGAGTATCTGGAGCCAGAACATTACGGTGTCCAGCTTACCGAACGTGAAAAAGGACGGATTGCCTGTTGGATCGACCTCTGCGTTCCGTACTGTGGTTCCTACATGGAAGCGAACCAATGGGACCAGATTTCTCATGGTTACATCCATTTTTACCAAAATCAACTTCGTCCTGCCTATCTTTTTCAGGAGGCCAAACGGCTCCATCACGCGGAGGTGGAGTGTGAGCATCTCGAACGTTTTCAACAGCATTGCGAAGAGGGGAAAAACTTCCAACTGGTAGATTTTCCAAAAGATACGGTGGGGGGGAAAGAAATGCGGCAAAATTTTGTGCAAGCCTGGGAAAATCTCCCTCAGACCGTGCCGATTTACGGACTGGCAGAGGGAAGGGACGCACGCGGTGGCTCCAACATTGCGGGAAACCCCATTCGGAACCTGGCACGGAATCCCCATGCCGCGATTTTTTCCCTTCGATCGTATCCTGCTATCACCTCCAATTCACACTACCGGTACTTGCACGAATACGCTCCTACCAGGGCCATTGACGGAGAATTTTCTCGTGAAAAATACTGGAAACCTCTGCGACGTACCGATTTGTGGCTGAAATTGGAGTTCGGACGGGAAGTGGAGGTAGAACGGATGGTTTTGACACTTCACTTACAACCGGGACAGACGAAAACCTGGCAAAATGTCGTCCTGGAATTTTCTCATGGTGAGAAACTCCCTCTGAAACTCCTCTGTTCGGAAAAACCTCAGGAATTCACCTTTCCGACAATGCAATGTTCGTGGATACGATTGGCAGGTTGGCAAGAACCTTTCCCTTTGAGTGAAAATGGCCTGGCCGAGTGGGAAGTTTATGGAAAAGATTTGCCCAAACCATGAACGATCCGAAATTCTCCAGTTTATCGCCACGGCTGCGTCCAGGCAATGGGAGTGGTGGGGTGTTCCCATTCTTTCTGCACACCTTTTTGGGTGAAAATTTTGGCTCGCACATAAAGGTCGTCCGGCTGGAGTGTGTAGGAAGCCTGGTTTCCGTGAACTTCGTGGAGAACCTGCCCGATGGAATCGGAGTATCGTTTCAGCTTCCGCTTCGGCAGCACGCCCCCTTTCCACCACGCTGGCATCTCCCCCTGAGCCTGATATTCCACCTCTTCCAACGGCTCGGCCTCGAAATCTTTTTTCGTTCCGATAAACTGGATGGTATACTCATATCCCTCTTCGGGGGCTACCTCCACCGAAAGGGTTTTCGTCGTCGCGTTCCAATGAACGTCTTTCAACGTCAAACCTGTGGAAGCGTAAAAATCCCCGCCGTGCATCGATCGCATCAGAGCCGGAATCGAAAGTTCCTCGCTGCGAACCATGACGTAGCCTAAAAACGCGGGTTTTCCGTAGAACATGTCGTAACTGTGCGTGTCGTCCGTGGCCAATCCGTACAAAAGCGGCGACCCCTGCCGGGCACGAAAGGCGTTGACAATATCCCAGAATCGGTCATGCGTCCAAAAAGAGTCCGGGGCATGAAACAACGGTCTGGCCTCCACATTGGCCACTTCAAAAAACTGAATGGATGTCTCCCGTACCAAATCCATCGGGTCAATGTCATAAAAACGCCATAACGGATGGTTTAACGTGGTCAGCGTGTTGGGATTTCGTTCTCCCATCAGGCGATTCCGAATCTCCAACGTCCAGGCCAGGTTGGCAGACGCGTTTTCCAGCGATTTCCACGGATGACCTACCGGAGTGTTGATCATGTTGACATGCACTTCATGCCGATTTTGCGCAGGTCCGCTCAATTCCATCCCGGAAATAATCAGAAATTTCTCCCGCTCATTCAGAAGATACTCCAGTTCCTCAAAATTCTTCAGACGGCAAAGCTCTTTTCCCGACTCCCGCTTCACATCCAGAGGAAAATCAAACTGTTCACGGAACCGGGCATAATTTCGCTCCGTCAAATGCCGTTCTCCCACCGCTACCCAGCGATTGGGGTTGTCATGCGTCACATTATGATCCGAAAAGGCAATAAAATCATACCCCAGCCGACGGTACAAGGCCGCCGCTTCCTCCGCAAAGGCCATTCCATCCGAACGCAGCGTGTGCATGTGCAAATTGCCGCGATACCAACGTTTTTTTGCACATGGAGAGGGGGAAGAGGCCAAACAGCCATCTTCCGCACGAGCCAAAGAACCACTCCTTTCAGCCATTGCCGCAACTGAGACCGTTTGCATAAACATACGACGGTTTAACATTGGGAATCCTTTCAATCAATGACAGAAAAGAGGTTTATCTTTTCAAAAATCGAGAAAATTCCTCTTCGATCTGCTTCTTTTGCTCCTCCGTCAAACCGGGAAGCGGAAGCCGTGGTGGTCCCATCTCGAAGCCCAGCAACGTGCAGAGATATTTTTGCACCGCGTGGAAAGCGCCGAAAGAATTGCACCAACGGACGTATTGCCAGCTTTCCGCCTGATATTTTCGCGCGTTTGCCAGGTCGCCACCACTCCACGCTTCCCAAAGTTGCCGGTACACATGAGGAATCAACGCATACGTACTTCCGATTCCTCCCTGGGCACCCAGCACCAACGCGGAAAGGAGCATTTCATCGCAACCCCAGAGAATCTCGTATTTTCCGGCCTTCCACTCCAGACATTCCTGGTACTCAAACGCACGGGTATCGGTAAACTTAATCCCGGCCAGATTCGGGATACGTTCTTCCGCTAATTGCAAAAATCGAATCATATCCAGAGCCGCTCCCGTAAATGCTGGAATATGATAATAGTAAAACGGCAATTCTCCCGCCGCCGCGGCCAGGGGTGCCATGAAATCGACCAACATCTTTTCCGTGCCGACCTTAAAATAACTGGGAGCGGTGGCGCTGATAGCGCTCGCTCCTGTTTTCCAGGCATGGGAGGCCAGTTCGCAACATTCCGCCAGGCTATTCGCTCCCACCTGCACCACCACCGGCAACCGTCCATCCGACGCGGCCAAAAATGCCTCCACAACCGCTTGACGCTCCGAAACGCTGAGGCTGACCCCTTCCCCCGTGGTGCCGCAAACGTACATCGCGTTCATCCCGGAGGCCAAAAGATAGTCCACATAGGAAGGAATTACCTTCAAATTCAATTCCCCCGTCTCGGTCATGGGGGTATAAGTCGCTGCTGTCAATCCTTTTAATAACATCCTGAGTTCCTGATTCTGGGGAATTTCCAAATTTTAACTATTCTTCCGACAACTCTTTCGTGGGGGTGGGGCCTACAAAGGAATGGAAATTATCCCGTCCCAGTTTCGGCCATTCTCCGCCCAAATCTGCCGATTCGCACCGCATCCCGACCAGAACATCGTCGTCCAACGCATACGTCAACAGGTTCGGTGCCACAATCGTCCCCGCGGAACGAACCGCCGCCTCATATTTTACCGCCCACTTCTTGTCACCGCGTGGCGAAAGGGCATAAACCCACCCCGCGTTGTCTCCAAAATAGATCGTGCCATCGTCGCCAACGACCGGCGTGCTTTCAATCATCTCTTCGGCCTGATACTGCCATCGGATTTTATGGGAAGTGCCATCCACACTCACCAGGTATCCCTGACCGCCCTGGCGGGTGGAGAGACTTGCTCCCACGTAAATATGGCCGTGCGAATCAATCACCGGTGATCCCAGCAATTGCCCTGGCATGTGTACTGTCCACGCCACTTCCCCATTGGAATGAAAACCGATCAGTTTTTCTGTCCGGGAAGCGACGACAATGGTTCCCTCTTTCGTGATAGCTGGCGAGGAGTTCAAAAATCCGCCCGCGTAACCGACTTCACGACCCTGATCCCACAAATTCCGCCCGGAAACATCACCCAGTTGAATGGCAAAAAGATACCCTTCTTCCGAACCGATGTAAAGCGTATCTCCCGCAATCACGCCCGACGAGTCGAGTTTGGCACGACATCGGAAATAGGGACGCGAATCCTTACGCCCTTCATTCGAGACGCGAATCAGCCCGCCGTTGTAGTCGCTGATGATCGTGTTTCCCCACGCATCGACAATCGGAGCCGCGTAACCCAGAGGTTCGCCTACCTGAACCGGCATCCACGACTGTTTGCCACTGGACGTGACGCAGTGCAAATAACCGTCTGCCGAGTGGAGATGATAGTCCCCATTGGCATCCACCACAATCGGCCCTGGCACGTGCGACTTGATCACATATTCCCAGGAAACTTCCGGTTCTGGGCGGGAAATATCGAGTGCGTAGAGACTTCCCTGCGACACCAGAATCATCCGCCCCTTGCTGTCCACCACCGGAGCGTTTCGCATCGGGCGGGCATGGACGGTGAAAGGTGGCTCTTCGGGGAATCCCCAAAAACATCGTTCGGGACGATCAATTTCCGGTCGAATTTCCGGTCGCGGCTCCGGGGGACGATACCGGGGCCGTGCTTTCGGATCGTTCGCGGAGGCTGGACGCCCTGCCGGAGTTTTCGGGACAGGTTTCCCCATCACATGAATCCCCGGCTTCTTCAACACCGGTTTTTTCGCAGGTTTTTCCCCTTCTTCCACAGGAGGGGCGGGGAAATTTTGCCGTGGCGGTGCTTTCGGCATGGGACGCTGCTGCGCCGGAGCAGGGCGGGGCGAAACCGCGGGTCGCGGCTGTGGTACGGATGGACGCAACTGCGGAGGAGCCGAGGGAGGGGCTGACGGGGGAGCCGAAGCTGATGGCGGCATCGGATTTTTCACCGGAAGAACCGTTTCCTGATTCGTTGCCTCCGTTCCCGTTCCCTGAAAAGACGCAGGGGAAGGAGGCATCGGTACAGGTGCTGTTGGATAGGAAGGTGGGGTCATCGAAGGTGGCTCAGGTGCCGGCTGTGTTGGCTGTGTTGGCTGCGGCGACATCGGCAGGGTGGGGGAAACAGGCATGTTCGGCATGGGACTGGGAGTCGAGGGAAAGCCGTTGTACGCATTTCCACCCATGGGATTGCCAGGCATGGAAGGTCCCGAAGGTGCCGACGGCGTATTCATCGGGGCGGACGGCATTCCTCCAAAATTCCCCCCCATTCCAGCATTCATTCCTCCAGGCATACTTCCCATCGAACCCGTTCCACCCATATTCCCAGGCATCCCCGCATTTCCAGGCATGGGGGAAGGCGACATTCCCGCATTACCCATCGGCGTCCGTGGATTCATGGTACCGCCGGGAAAATTGCCCCGAATGGCTCCACCGGGAATCCCACCGCCAGGAATCCCCCCACCGGGCGTTGTTCCGAAATTGCCGCCGTTGTTTCCGAAACCGCCATTGCCCGGAGGATTTCCCATCGGTTGTTGCGTGGGGGTGCCAAACGGACTTTGCGGAGGACGAAAACCACCACCTGCCGGATTATTTCCGTACGGAGAGGGATTCCCAAACGGCGTATTGGGCGGAACGTTGCCATAGGGTGGATTCTGCTGCTGCGGCGAACCAAAATTTTGCTGTTGCGGCTGTTGGGAGCGACCAAAAGAGACATTGGGATTCGTATTGCCAAAGCCCCCCGAAGGCTGTCCGAAATTCCCCGAAGGCTGTTGCGGAAAACCTTGCTGAGGACGAAAACCGCCCGCATTGCCAAAGCCACCGGACGGTTGCGAGGGATAGTTGCCACCACCAAAATTGCCCGGAAAACCACCCCCGGAAGGTTGACCATACCCTCCCTGCGAACCGTAATTGTCGGGAAGAGCATGAAACAGGCCGATTCCCTGGCTCCCACACTGAGGACAACGGAACGGCTCGGTCGGCTGCTGCAAACAACCACCACATTTGCTACATTGATAGGTTTTCATCGTTTTATTTCTTTATATCGAAGAGAAAAATTTACTGAACATCAACCAAGGCTTTGGAATAGACCGAACCATTCCCGCGAAGAACCACCCAGCCATGAACCTGAGTCACTTCCACTCCCCGCGACGTCGAACTATGCCGACTGCTGTCAAATCGCTGTCCCACCCGAACGATTTCCACACTGTTGGGCAACCCCACACTCTCGCACAACATCTGTGCCCACTGAGCCAGAATCGATTCAAACATCTCGCAATGGTACGGCGCATGAGCATTCCAGCGATAAAATGCCTCCCCCAAATCTTTCAACAACAGAACCATCTTTTCTGGTGTCGAAGACTGAAACATCATCAAAAGACCCGCAAAATAACGACTATCCACGTCATTGGCCAGTACCCCCTGCAAAAGTGCCTGGCGTTCGCCTGCAATTTCGGGAACTCCCATCAGAGATTCGCCAAAAATGGCACTTTCCAGCCCGGATACGGACGCTGCCGGAACAGAAGTGGAGGTCTGGGAAGGTGGCGACGGAACCGACTCTCGGCCATTGCCAACTCGATTCAACTGTTCTTCCAGACGGCTGAATCGTTCCCACAACGTTTCCCCCAGCATCTCTCCCAACGCATCCAAACGCTCTATGACTGGCGAAAGTGCCTGTGAAAAAAGACGTGAATCGATAGCCGTTTCCGAACCACCGGAACCGGTCGCTTTGCTTTTCCGCTCTTCCTGCTGAAGCAGATAGTCGGCAATCTGTTGTTGGGATTGCGTTAAAAGAGCATACAAACCGCCCAGCGAAACCGAATCCGACACGGCGTTTTCTTCCAACTTTTTCCATGAAAAGGACATCTTTTTCTCCCTGTTTTTCTGATTTTGTTGTTCGGATACAAAAGCCCCTGCCTCCGGGAAGGGTGAAATGAACGCATGAAGCTCGAATAAGGATCAATTTAACGAGGCTCTGGAGCATTTCTAAAAAACATTCTCCCTATTTGGTTATCCATATTGAAAATGGTTATATCCCTACCCTATAAAATTTCCATGTCCAATCCCAGGTTCAAATATCCGCCGAGAAAAAAGTAGGAATGGAAATATCTCCATCTTCTGCGGAAACTCTCCTACGCTGTCAAAATATCAAATGTGGTATGAACATCAATAATTATCAATTATCAATTAAGCAAAGCTCTAACCCAACTCAATATTATCCAAACCACCGGTGTCGAGATAATAACGTTCATCCGCCAGCGTCCGCCAGGTAAAGAAGACGTTTTCTCCCAATACCGCGTCCTGACCTGCCACGATTCCACTGACCGATTCCACTTCCAGCCCCTCTTCCTGATTTTCGATTGCCTTGTGACGCTTGATTTTGATGGAAACCTGCGTCCGACCAATCCGATCGCCAACGTCCATCTTGATAACATAAATCGGCGTGGCCTGGGCTGTTTCCACATCGCTCATCTTGCGACCGATAATCACACGCTGGGAACTGGTCGTGAATTCCGTGATTTCTTCCCGCGAGCCTTCTTCCGCCGGAGAGAACAAAATCCGCTCCTTCCGAATGCCGCTCGTCGAGTCGCTCATCACGCCCCAGTAATACGTATTCTCTTCCGATTTTCCCGTCATTTCAAACTTGAACTGTGGCAACATTCCATGCGCTGCCATGAATCCAATCGCCGCACCGACCACCACCGGACTTTTCGGATCGATAATCACACCAGGAGACATCCCCTTTTCATCCTGATAGGGATACCAGTTTCCCGCGTAGTGGTGGAACATCGGAACAATCCGGGACGGCGAAAGCGGAAGGTACATCCGAACCAACTTCTGGATATAACTCAATTTGGAAGGTTGCCCTGCCAGCAAAACGACATCGACTTCATATTCCATACAGCGTTTGCAGAAATCGAACAGCAACTCGTCGAAAACCTCGTGAACCACCCCCTCAAACTCTGCCTGATGGACATACAGTTCCATATCCTGTTGAAGATTGTAGTAGCCGGGACCACGAAGTTTGTCGAATGCCTGCTGAAGGGATTCCAGAACCGCCGGATCGATCAGTTCCGGGTCCATGTGATTGATCGGTTCCGTCGTGATTCCCTCCGTCGCCAGCGAAAGATAGTGTTGCGTCAACGGAATCAAAAGACGGTTCATCCACATCACTCGCTGGTTCCGAAATTCCCGGTTGCGCGGAACTTCCGGCCCAAAAAGAAGAAGGACGTCCTCTTCCTCCATGGCAATGGCATCCCCAAACGCTGGCACAATAATCCGTTCCAACAAACGTTTGGCCAGTTGGTCGCCTGCCAGGGCAATGCCGTCCTGATGGAGCACTTTGCCACGAACATAGTCGTCAATCTTCGACTCGAAATTGTACTTCGCAATCATCAGGTCGGACGTACCTCCGCCAATATCAATACAGGCAATGCGGACTTCGTGCTGTTTGTCGCCAAATTCCTCCACTTTATTGGCCGTCGAGCCGCGAACCGCTCCCATCCGACGGCGTGACGCGGGCGAACCCAACATCGGAGCGGTATCCACTTTCGGCTCCTCCACTTCCGGCTTGCGACGTTCCTGGTGCAGTGACTCAAACCAAATTCGCGGGTCTTGCCCCAAAAGCCGCAATTCACTCCAGATGTACGTCAGGTGAACCGCACTCGCCTCGTCAATCGAAAGATTCAACAACGGTTTGACATGCTGGTATTTCCCCAGCGTCAGATTAAAAATCTCGATCGCCTTTTGGACTTGAGCCTGCAACCGTTCCCGCTCTTCAGGAATCATGCCGCTAGGATACGTCAATGTCAATGTGCGGATTTCCCGCGCACGACCAGCATCTCCCGATTGCGTGCGGTACTGAATCGAATTCAGGTACGTGTAAGCCTGCGTCAGAAGTTCGTAAATCGCGGCTGTCATCAGGACTCGCGGAGCATGTCGCGGTTTCAACGGCATTTCCGGCGCAAAATCGGTCGGTTTCACGCCACTTTCCCGCAGCAGAAAATCGTTGTCGTCCTCATGAATGTATTTCAACAAAGCTCCGTGCAGCGTCGAACAATACGTCCGCGTTCCCGCGCGGTCATGGGGATCGGCCATGTGCCAGTTGGCGCCTTCCAACCAACTCGAATCGTCCGCCCACAAATAACGTTTCGGAGAACTAACCCCGGTACGAATATCGTCTGATGTGGCAATCACCTGCAACACATCGTCCGCTTCCTTACCCATACGGACTTGCGACAAATCCTCAAACATCGGCGGACGAACCGTCACTTCCACTTTGTTCATCCGCGACTTGCTGCCGCTCCCCCAACTGCTGAACCAACCCTTTTTCTCGCCCCCCTCATCCACCTGATGATACTCAATTTTCTTCATCGGCATGGGAGAAAGGTACGGCGTGTTGCACCAGTGCGTCTTGGAGGAAAACCAGCGTGCCGACGGATTCCGAACCGGCTCACCATCGTCGTTCCACGAATCCAGATGATAACGATTCGTCAACTCAAACGGCAACATCTGGGGTGTCTGGGAAATCTCGCCCGCCACTTCCAGCAACAACGCTCCCGTTCGGCTGTTCCCAAAATCGACCACCATGTGAACATGCTTCGCGTCCCCTGCCGTGGCGGCTGCCGGGCGAATGCAAATTTCAATCTGCCCCACGCCACGCAAGGGTTGGCCGTTGAGGTCGTGGATATTCTCCAGAACCAACTGGAAATCCCCTGTCAGGGCGTTCGCGTCGCAAAAATAGCCGACTTCCGGGTCGCCGCACGTCGTGTCCACCGCCAAAAATAGTTTGGACGTCGTTCCCTGAATGATTTGCCATTGGATGAAGGGATAGTCCATTCCCGTCGGGGTGGCTGGGGCATTTCCACGTTTCTTACCCCCCGTGTCCGCTTCTTCCGCCAGACCACAGTGACATCGCTGCCAACCATTACCGACTTGATGAATATTATAACGTGCCCCTCCCTTCAAGGGAACACACACCACCTGAACTCCGGTATTTGCAAAAAGTACGTACATCGTTTTTCTCTATAAAAAATAAGGTGTCTTGAAAATGTCGTGAATCGTTGAAAAACCATTACATTGTGTCCACGGCTCCCATCGGCAATTATCAATTATCAATTATCAATTTGACAAGCTAGTTCTTTTTCATCTGCGCCAAAATACTTTCAAATGGCTCCAGAATCCGAATCAAATCCTCGTTGCCCGGCGGAATCTGGATATGGTCGCCCGCTCCCAACGCCAGCGCTTCCGGCAAACGTTCACACCAGCGTTTCACAAACGAGGCTGTCAAACCGTAATTGCCATAATACTCCAACGGCTTTTCATGCGGCTCTTTCTCGTCATCTTCCACGTCCAACTGCGGCGGGGCAATCGCTTCCTGCGTCGGGCCGGGGTTCATGATGTAGTCTTCCATAATCATCTTCACGTATTTCCGACGCGCATATCGACGTGCCGCCTCATCCCGTGTCTTCAAATTGACCACCGGACTTAAATCATCTATCAGCGTGTCGATACAATGCTGACTCTGCAAGTAGTCCCGCAGATACCGCACAAACGTGTTCAAATCGTTCCCGTCCAGCCACGGCGCACCATCGTCATGGCCTTTGGTATAATCTTCCCAACGTTTCGGAACCTGTTTGGTCGCCCATTCGTGCAGGAACGCCCGCAGATTCTTCGGCAACGGGTCGCCGTGACGTTTGCCCGTGTCCGCGCAGTCCGCCAACTGCCAGTTTTCCCCTTCAGGAACACTCAACGCTTCCTGGAGAGCATACACCCTGGCATACGCCGCTTCCGGGTCGTCCGTCAACCAGTTCACCACCCGTTCCGCCGCGCGTACCCGCTTTTCCCGATCCACGTTCGCGTCCGGGTCCACCACCCAATCCCGTGCCAGCAAAAGGAGGCGATCCAGAACCTGATTGATTTCCATCTCCAACTGATTCTGCTTGTCCGTGGCCGTTGTCACCGCTCGAATCCCCGCGGAAATCAGCGAAAGTCCACCGTCGCCATCCGTCATGGCGGTACTCCAGCGTTGTGCCGGATTGACCATGAAATCCTGAACCATTTCAGATTCCATAAACGCCTTTCCCGCACGAACCCACTTTTCAGGATCATCCGCCTGACGCTGTTCCTCATCCGTATCCCACGTTCCCGGATACCGGATCGGATAGGTGTTCGTAAACGCTTTGCCGCGACCACCAAAATCGGTCATCACCGGTCCCAGCGTATCGACCAACTGCCGCAGTCGTTGCTGGTACAGACCTTTGTCCGCATATTCCTGACGATTCCGAAATTCCTCATCAATTCCCGTCATTCCAATGAACAACGCGGGCATATCATCCTGCACCTTCGACGGCCAATACTTCTCACCATAACGGGCACGACCCCATTTGTCAATATGGTACTTCATTTGCGAAGTCACTTCCAGGTTGCCGCCACGCGAAAGAAGAATCAACGTCTGGATCTGCAACTCGTCCGTAAATCGTTCAAACAGGTAAGCCACCTTACCACGTTTGACAATCTCCATCTGCTCTTCCAGTTTGTCCGCGTCCTGCCGTTTTCCCTGTTCCGCTCCCTGACGTCCGGCTCGCATTCCGGGAATGTCCAGAAAGTCCATCTGCTCGATCACTTTTCGCCAGTCATCGTTCAATCGGTGCGGCAAAACCGGCAAAACCAGTTCCAACATCGCCGCCTGAATCGTTTCCAGGTCTTCCTCACCATTCCCACTTCCCGGAACGTACTCCAGAACGTACCAATCCTTGCGCTGCCGCAAATGGAAATCTGCCCAATCGACCCGCGTAAAACATTTGGAGGTCTTCCGCTCGTGTACCTTCGCACGCTGCGAATCCAGCAGGAAACGAACCCCCGCCCAGTGTACCAGAATCGCTGGCTCGTGCGACGCGGAAAGTTTTTCCAGAAATTTATTGATTCGGACAAACAGACCATTCAACGTTGACCAACCACCCCAGAAAATCTGCCCAGCCGCGTGAATGTATCCCTCCTCCGAAAGCGGATAACGACTCAAAAGAGCGTTCAGAATCGCTTCTTTCGTCGGAAATCCGCGTCGATCCACCGTCCGCATGTACGAATACGCGTCGAGAATGTCCATCCGCCAGCGTCGATCCACGCTCGTGCCGGGATATTGCCGGGAAACGTCTTCCAACATCTTCTCCAAATGCGGCTCGTCCCACGGAAAGTCCATCCCACGGCATTCCACCTGAAATCCACGTGCCAGCACACGAATCCACTCCACTCGCGTCAGGGCCTTCACCATCACCGGATATTCCGGCGAAACGCTTTCCGCAATACGGTCTTTCGTGGTAAATCGCGTTACCAGTGCCGTGGCTTCATTGGAACCACTTTGCGGATTCAGGTCGTTGTTGAAAGACAAGTCCTTATAATATGCCGGTTCGCCATGAGCCTCGTCCCGACCCAGAGGGCTGAACTGCTCGCTCTGAGCACGCAAAACCTGGCCCATGAAAAGACTTTTTCCCACCTGTGACGGACCATAAACTGCCGCCGCGACAGGAACTTTTGACGAGGTATAAAGACTGCGTGCCAGACGCCTCAACTGGAGAACCTCAAATTCGTCGCTCTCCGCAATCGGTAATAAATCAAGTTTCCGACGGTCGCTGTTGTACTCCGCAAGCCAATCACAAATCTCTGTCGCCAGATTCTCCACACGTTCTGCCTGTCGAATGATCTGACGATCCCGTTCATCTGGAAATCCCATAATACTCTCTGCTTCGGTTGGTTAAAATAAAAAAGACTCGATTCCAAAAAGTTTACTCCAGGGGAAATTCTTCCCAAGAGAAGGAAATCCAGACGGTTAAAAATTCAACCGCCTGAATTTTTGTTGCTTTTTTTAATCCACACGTTTAATCATTCCGCCTATTCTGAAATTATACGGATATTTCTGAATGTTGCTACCCCCCGCAGTCCGCGATTCGATAATCAGGGTATATTGATCGTTTCGCCCGCGATACGCAATGGCCGGGCTGGAAAGGAGTACATTCAGACCATCCGCCCCAGGGGTGCCTGCCACCCAGACTTCCGGGGGGGCCGTATTCGCCTCGTAAACGCGATATTCCAACGCCCCTTCGCCCTGGCTGGCCGAAACGGAAAGCGTGACCGTGAAGTCGTTGGCATTTTCGTTCAACTGACCATCCACACTCAGATAACGTTCCCCCGCCACCGCCACCGTAGCGTACAATTCCTGCCCGCCATACGCGGCGCGAATCTGGCTCTTGCCCAGCGAAACCGCCCGGAAGCGGGATGGATCGAGGCTGTCCTGCTGCAAAATCGTCTCATCCGTCGAACTTATCGTGGCGCTGACCGGGAAACTCTGCCCTGTTTCGTCGCGTGCCGTGACCACAAACGACGGCGTCGTTTCGCCCACCCGCAGCGTAATATCCATCGGCGAAAGCGACAGTTGCAACGGCTTCGTCACCGTGACCGGAACATACGTTGTCAAATTGTCGTAAACTCCTTGCGGATCGATCGAACTGACTTGCAAACGTGCCGTTCCGGGAGCATTGGCACGAATCGTGTTTCCTTCCACGCTGACCACTCCCGCGTTCTCCACCACACTCACACGATACGCCACATCCATCGGCATCATTCCCGACGACGGCATCACTCGCACCGAATCAAACGTCATGGTATTTCCCACGCTCATTTCAAGCGCTCCGGGCAGAACTGCCAAAATGGCTCCTTCCGCAGCCACGTTCCCCACCTGAACGAACAGCGGCAATGCCGTCCGGTCGCCCAGTTGAGCGCTGACACGTCCTGTCCCCTCCTTGCCGTTGGGAACGAGCCGATAAATCCCGTTTTCGCCCCGTTCCAGCGTGAAGAGCGACGAACTGCTGCTCAACTCCAGACCAGGATCCGCCGAAACATCCCGCCCCGGCCGCCCGTCCGAGTATTCCTCCAAAATCTGGAGCGGAACCGCCCCCGACGTTTGGGAAAGACGCATCGACGCCGGATTGAACCGCAATCCTGTCACCGAGCCAATCGAGTAACCATCCGTCGTCACGTAGTCCACCGCACGATCTCCGAAAACGTCGGTACTGGTAACGCCATGATAACCTCCGTCCAGAATCGTATCTCCCGTCCGGTACGTTACCGCCGCGTTGGGATCGACATATGCCGACTCCACCGAAACCGGAATCGCCGACACTTCGACCACCTCAATCGTCCCTTCCGAAACCAGACCCGCAAAACGTGCCACGACGTTCGTCTTACCCACCGTCTTGCCGAAAATCATATTTCCCTGAACGACCGCGATATTCGGGTCTGCCGTTGTAAGCTGCAACCCCGTTTCCGGCTGGAGAACGTACAGCCGCCCGCCACGCAACGCCGTCACCTGATACGCCCGACCTTCGCCCACAGCCACCGTTGTGTGTACCGGATCAATCGCCAGATTCGTGTACGGATTGTCGTCCACCTCCACGCTTACCGCACGTTGCAAACGATTTTCCCAGTCAATCTGCACCGTCGCTTTCCCTGCCGCAACCGCTTCGACGCTTTGGATACCGTTCATCTTCGCCGCGTTGCCATCGACCGAAACTTTCAACTTCGGTTGGGCAAAGAGCGGACGCAGACCACTGTTGCTGCGACCCTGAATGAAGAGGTTGGAGCGATCTCCCGTCGACATCCGAATCGCCCCCGGTTCCACCACCAGTTCCGAAATCGGATGTTCATCGACCGTAATCGTCGCCTTGCCTGCCTTCCCTTTTCCGGTAATTTCAGGAATCATCACCGAAATCTCCACCGGGCCGCCCGGTTTCAATCCACACAATTGCAGCCCGCGAACTTCGCAGACCGTCGAATCACCACTTCGGAAAACCGCACTGGCGGTGCGTTCCAGCCGCACCGTCCGGTCTTTCGATACCGCGTAAACCCGCAGTTCCGTCGCCTGACCTGCCGAAATCGTGCTGTTGGCAGGTTCGACAAGAATCTCCCCTTCCTCACGCAAAAGCGTCAACGTTTCCTGATCCACGCCGCCGACAATCACTCGCATCGTCGCTTTTTTGTCCGCCATCGTGAAAATCACGTCCGTCGCGCCCGGCGTTTTGCCTACCAGTGCGTGACGTGCCGCGTCGTACTCGCAAATGCCCGGCACAAGCGGCGTCACTTTGCACTGCATACTGAAATCGACGTTCCCGCGAATCAACGCAAAATCTTTCCCGACCAGCTTGCTTTCGCCGACCATCATCTTGATCACATTGTCGGTGGGACCCAGTTTTTCGTCAATCGTCGCCACCACTTCCACGGCAGCAGGAGCACTCGTGATTCCCTGCAATTCCGCCGTGATTCCCGCTTTTCCCAGAGCCACGGAAGTCGTCACCGGTCCCTGCGGCGCGGCCACTGCCGGATCACTCGATTTCCAGACGATATTTCCCATGGAGGTCAACACGCCGACCGATTTTTTCTCCTTGTAGCCATGCAACTGGAATGTCACCGTCTCACCCGGCAACATCCGAATATCTTTTTCCGGCACCAACCGCAATTCGTCGATATCGACCGTTTCCGTCACGTTGAGTGTCAAAGGCGGCTCCTCACTGTCCACCCCTTTGTACTCCGCGATAAACGTCACTTTCCCCGGCTTGGCCGCGACCAACTCACCGTTGGAGGGGCTGACAATCGATTTATCTCCGGCAATGGCGTGTAAATTCGCGTCCTTGGTGACAATCCGCACAAATCCGTCGGGGTACTCCGCCTCCACACGATAATCGACGTATTTCGCCCCCACCGGCATGGAAACTTCCGTCCCGCTGTTACTGATAATCCGCACCGCTGACGGTTCTCCTTCCCGTGGAGCCGGTTTTTCACCTGGCACGAACGGATCCATCGTCTGCGTCCAAAAACGAACCATCCGATCTCCCACGTTGGCCTGAAGCCACTGAATATGCCCCGGTTTGAGCGCTTCGAGTACCGGAGCCGTCCAAACGACCGATTCTCCTTCAAAATCAGGCATCCACCGGACATTCGGAGCCGGTTCCTCCACCTCCCCTTTCCGCATCCAGATCGAATAGGCCTGTGACGCACCTGTCGGCAAAAGTTTTCCGCCCGGTTCCCGTTTCACAAAAAGCTCCACCTCCGGGTCGGCAGGATTCAGCGTGGGCGTCCCCACCGTAATCCGACATTCCGCCGTTTTGCCGCGATATTGGGCACGAAGTGTGAAAACACCGCTCTCTTCCCCCGCCACTTCCGCCGATGGTCGCAAAAGCCCGGACGGAGCACGCCAGAAGAGCTTCTCCGGCACCTTCCACAAAACTTTTTCCGGCAAAACTTCCGTAAACGTTTCCGAACCCTCCAACTGCTCTTCCACCGCCAAAGAAATCGACTGTCCCGGTGCGAGCGTCACTTCCGAAGGTACGACGCGAAGTGTCTGTGGAGGATTCGTGGCCGTGACGGTCACACGTGCCTGAGCCGGATTTTTCAAATAAGGCAAAAACGAAGCGGATACATCAAACGGTTCGGAAGCCTGCTTCCCAAACAAAAGAGGACTCTGCCACTGCACCGCGTCCCGATTTCCAAAGGAATAGTACACCCCCGGAGACTCCATCGCCACGCTCCACTCGCTCTCCTCCCCCTCCCCGGCATCGGGATTTCGACCTTCCAACATCAGTTCCAACGGAGCCACTTCCCCAACTGCCACCTGCACATCCGTCGGCTGCCAGTAAAGTCGGGCATTTCGTGGATGAACCACCCGTAAATCGACGCTGGCCGGATTTTCCGAAGCAGGGTGTTCCGCAGTCAAGGTGGCTGTGCCTGCCGCGACCGCCTTGTAAGCTCCCCTATTTTCCCCCGCGACCGCCACCACTTCCGCGTTGCCAGAGGCATATTTTCCCACATTCGGCACCAGTTCCACATCCCCCTGAGCCGTTTTTCCCGTCAAAATCGCCATTCCCGGTTCGCCCGCCACACGCAGCGACCGATCCACCTCCAACGCCAACATCACCTCCGCTCGTTCCACCGTCGTCAACTCCGCGTGATTCGACTCCGTTCCCAGATAATTCCCCCAGATATTGACCGGCCCGGCCCCCACATCAAGTGCCATCGCCTTGCCATGGACAAAGTCGAAACCTTCCACTTCGTCGGGCAGGGGATTCGTGTTCCACTGCATTCGGGTGTACGGAACGAGCGTACTCACACCATCACCATACGTTGCCCAACCGTCAAACGTCTGGCACAGTCCCAACGGCAAAGCCACTTTCCCTCCCGGACGGATTTCCAGCCGCATCGGCGCTGGAATCACCTGCACAGACGAGGCTTTTTTCTGTCCCTGGTACGAGAAAACAATCTGTTGCGGGTCGTCCTGTGTCGTCGGATTCAGCCCACGAATTCCCATGCGGCGAAAGTCCATCCCGGCGTAACGAACGTTCGGCAACGACTCCGCTCGAACAGCACCGGTATCCAGTGCGTAAAACCGCGACGCTCCACATCGGGCAAAAAATTCCGGGCAAATCTCATGATCCACCGCCACGGCTGCCACGGGAGGATACATCATCAGCCCATCCGCTTTCAATGCTGCCACCGTCACGGGAAGCGTGATTTCCTGCGTCCCATCCGTCACGGTAATTTCCGCCGACCCCGCCTTTTTTCCAATCAGATAACGATTCTTTTCCACCCGCACCACATTCGGCTGGCTGCTGGTGACGCTCACCGCCGACTCGTCCCCGCAAATCCACGACAACGGGTATTTCTGATCCACCGCCAGCGTAATCTGAGCTTCTTTCCCCGCAGGATAGACACGCAATCGCGCGTCGGTTGCCTTCTGTTCAATTGTCAAAACCGTCTCTGCCGTCTGTATCACCGTGGCTGCCGGAGTGCCGTCGGTCAGTGCGACCTGCAATCGCCCCGTTCCACTCTGCAACGTTCGCAGATGATTCCCGCCGTAGCGTGCCATGGCAGGAGGGTCGATCCCCCACTGCAAATGCGACGACCCGGTAAATTCGTACTTTTCCCCCTCCGCCGTCCTGCCGAAAACCTGGAGACCAACCTTTTTCCCCACAGGCAACGTCGCCGTTCCCAACGCAATTTCCAGCGACGTGATGGCTGCCGTGCCGACACTCACCGTGGCCGACGCGTCCATCCAGCTATCCTGCGGCGTGGCGCGGTAGCGGGCGGAAATCGTACTTTCCCCCGGCTGCAAACCTTCGACAAAACCTTGGTAAAAATAGACCGTTCCATCATTTTTGGCATTCCAGTCCGCCGCGTTCGACAACTCACTGATCCGGCCATCCTCCCATTCCCCCATCAGCCGCACCTGAGCCGTGGAACCATCCGCCAGCGTCAAGTGTTCCGGTTCCAGCCAAATCCGTTGGGGATTGACCGCCGCCGCAACCGTCACCGGGACGCTCTTCCGCCGCCAGCCGTGAAAAAAGTGAATCTTCGTCTCCCCTTCGCTGCACGCCAGGGCTGTTCGTGAATCTTCCTGAAAAAAAGCTATCGTCGGGTCTTCCACCGCCTGAAGCACACGGTCCGTCACATCTTCCGACAGGAAAAAGCCAAAACCGTCCCATCCCGGCGTGATGACACGGAACGTTGCCGTTGCCCCGACACTCGTTTTCCACGGCCCCGGAACCACTTTCAGCGTCAATTGATTCCACAGAACCCACCCCGCCAAAAACAACAGAAACAACACCGCCAGAATTCGGCGATTTCTTCGGCGAGCAGCCTCCCGTGCCTTCCGTTTGGCTGTCGGAACTTTCAGACAAATCGGACAACGTGCTTTTGCTCCTGGCAGACGGACGTACAACTCGTTACATGCCTCATCGTCACAAATCAACGGCGTGCCGAACTCCTGATGAATCGGATGGTAGCCTGGAATCCAGACCAGACGCCACAATCCGCCCGCGTCCTGGTACTTGAAAAAATAGTATGTCCGATCCGGCCGTCGTTTGTTTTCGATCAAATCCTGAAATTCTTCCGACAATTTCTGGTAGAGAATCTTCTCCGTCGTCGAGGAGGGCTTGATCCGCTCAAAACGCAATTGTAATCGTTCGATCTCACTCGATAACTTTTCGTTCAAATCTTCATTATTGACCGTCGTGCAGGTTATCTCTTCAATCCGCCCACCCTGGTCGTTCCGAATATAAAAAGAGAGAATTTCGCCATTTTCATCCCATTCCGGTTCCGGGGTCATGCCGCCAAACCATCGAAACAGAATCCGATCGTTGGCGTTCGTGGGATCGAAAAGAGGGCAACCAGGTTCCAGTGCCACGGGACGGAAGAATTGTCCAGATTCCGAAAGATTGATACGTACAAACGCTTTGGCCATGAGTTTTATCCATTAACGATTTTAATAGCTTGTCATAATTCCTGTCCATCCTCCTCGAATCTCCTTCCCTGGAGCCAAAAAAGGTGACTTTCGATAGGAAGTCGGGGAATGGACAGAACTCCCTGATGAGTGAAAAAAAGGAATACTCTTTATAGCTTAACTCTTTACCCCGAAAATTTCAAGAACGTTCCTCCCAATTTTGCCAAAATTTTTGAAAATTTTTGAGACTTCCTCCCCACTCTTCCGCTTTCTTGCCAAAATTTTCACAACTTCCGCTTTCCGTATGCTTGACGTGAGGAAAAAATCACTTAAAATAGAACTGGATTCTGTGTTTAAAAACTCCTCAGAGTTTCTATCCCCCCGATAGAACTCTCTTGAATACGAAAGGGAAAAACTTCCATGAGTGAAAAACGAAAACCTCTGGCTGTCGTCACTGGTGCATCCAGTGGTCTGGGAATGTGTTTTGCACGTCAATTGGCCGCGGAAGGATACGATTTGCTTCTCGTTGCCCGACGTGGTTTTGTGCTGGAGTCGCTCAAAGAAGAGCTGGAAAGGCTCTACCCCATTGCCGTCGAAACGTTTGAGGCCGACCTTTCCGAAAAAGAACCTCTGCGTGAATTGGAAAAAAAGATCGAGTCGAGCGAAAATCTCCTCTACCTCATCAACAATGCCGGGTTCGGAACGGGAGAAAGCTCTTTTCCCAACGTCGATGTCGAACAGGAAACGCGAATGCTGGCTCTGCACAATCTTGCCCCGATGCGGTTGTGTCGGGCGGCGCTGATTCCCATGGCGGTCAATAATATGGGATACATCATCAACGTCGCTTCTGCTGCGGCCTTTCTCGCCTCTCGTGGGGCTGCCGATTACAGTGCCACGAAAGCGTTCCTCGTCTCTTTTTCTCGTGGGTTGCAGTGTGACTGTATCGACAAAGGGGTTCATGTCCAGGCTCTTTGCCCAGGATTTGTCCGTACCGGTTTTCATCAGTCCGAAACGATGAAAAATAGCGGTACTGGGGAAAAAGTGCCCCACTGGCTCTGGCTGGAAGCACCCTGGGTCGCGCAGAAGTCTTTGCGGCAGGCGCGAAAAAAATATCTTCGACGGGTGGCCTATGTTCCTTCCCTACGATATAAAATAATCGTTGCGTTTCTTGCTTCCCGATGGTTGTCGCCACTGCGTGTTCTGCTGTCTTGCGGACGTGCCCGATAAATCCCCAGAAAATGGCTCCTTTCGCGGGAACTGTCTGGGAAAGGAGCTTCTACGATTGGTATATCTTCGTCATGTTTTTGACATGTTCGATGATTTTATCCCGTAATTCCGGCGGGCGAAGGACTTCCACCTGATCTCCATAGCCTAAAATCCACCATTGAATTTCTTCCAGCCCGGAGACTTCCAAATAATAATCCAGCGTTCCGTCGGCTCGTTCGTCAAATCTCCCCGTTCGGTGCCAGCGTACACTGCGGACATTCGGGGCGACTTTGGCACTGAATCGCAGATGAACCTTGGTATCTTTCTCCTCACGAATCATGCACCACGCATTTCCGAGAGATTTTTCATAACTCCAGCCCAAAGGAACCGTAAAACGCTCGTTCGTGACCGTCAAACTCCGAATTCTTTCGATATGAAACGTCCGAATCGCGTTGTGAAGCGTACTGCGACCTGTTATATACCACGCTCGGCGGGTGAAATGAAGGTGGTAGGGAAGAAGTGTCGTCACGATCGTTTTTCGCTCAAAAACACTATCGTATTCCATCCTTACCTGAAGACGATTGTTGTGCGCATAAAGAATCTGATGAAAAATGCGTCCATCTTCAGAAGGAAAGGCTGTGGCGCATCCTTGAATACTCATACGCTGCAACGTGCCATCCTGTTTCTTTACTCGAAATTCCTCCGAGAACAAACAACTCAATTTATAAATAGCACTTTGTGTTGCCTCCAGGTAAGGAATGGACGCGTAATCATTACCACAAGCCAGACAAAGAAGGTACAGTGCCAATGCTTCCTCACAGGTTAAATCCAACGTGAGAAAAAAGCGACCTTCCTTCGAGATTAACCGATACTGAGAGCGAATGTTCTTCGTCAGTTGAATCTGCAAGATCGTTTCAATACTCTCAAAGTCTCGATAAATCGAACGTTCTGAACAATTCAGTTTTTGCGACAAAACCCGAACAGAATACCAATCCTCCTGTAAATACTGAAGCACTCTTAAAACACGAATCACGCGTCGCGCAAGGCTTTCCGAGTTATTTTCCTCCTCCTCGTCGACCTTTTTCTTCGGCGGTCTCCCGCGACGAACCACTTTCGTCTCCGACTTTTCAGGAATGCTCTTTTTCTTCCCTTTCCCAGGATAGTTGCTGGAACTCACCATCGTTTCTTCATCGGCAACTTTCTTCGTGACTCTCTTCTTCGGTTTATCGGAAGTATTCCTGGAATCTGTCTCTTTTTTTCTCATCGTTTCGTCCCCGACAAATCGTTTACCGTTGACGCAATAACCAGACAATCGCTCCTTTTTGAGCATGCATCCGATTTCCCGCTTCCTGAACAATCACGCTCTGTTTCCCCTGCATCACCTCATCCGTCACTTCCAACCCGCGCCGTGCCGGAAGGCAGTGCATGAAATAAGCCTGCGGACAGTGAGCCATCAATGCCGCGTTGACCTGATATGGAGCAAACGCCTTTTCCCGCTTCGCTTTTTCCTCCTCCTGCCCCATGCTGACCCAGACATCGGTATAAACCACGTCCGCTCCCGTCACCGCTTCCACCGGGTCCTGCGTCACCCGCAATTTCCAACCAGGTTGATTCTCCGCAATCAATTGAAGCGTCTCGTCGGAAAACTGGTACTCCTTGGGAACCGCCAGACTCATCTCAATCCCCAGTTTGCCACAGATAAACGCCAGACTCAACGCCACATTATTCGCGTCTCCCACCCACGCCAGTTTTCTCCCTTGCGTATCTCCCAGCAATTCCCGCATCGTGAAAATATCTGCCAATGCCTGGCACGGATGGCAAAAATCGGTCAACCCGTTGATTACCGGAATCGGCGACCAGTGCGCAAATTCCACCACATCTTCGTGATGTTTGGCTCGAATCATGACCAGATCGACCATCTCTCCCAAAACCCGCGCAAAGTCGCAAATCGGCTCCCGTTTTCCAAAGCCAACCTCCTCCGCCAGAAAAATGGCCGACCCGCCCAGATGAGTCATCCCTGCCTCAAAACTGACGCGCGTCCGCAACGACTGTTTCTCAAAAATCATCCCCATCACATAACCGGGATACAACGGTTCGCGAATACCACGACGATACCGTTCCTTCAATTCCCGACCCGTCGCCAGGATTTCTTCGATTTCCAATGGACTCAAATCTTTTAGCGTCAGCAAATGTCGCATGATAACGTTCCTTGACAAGAATTTTTAAGGGTTTTACACACTCTTCAAAACATCGCACAAAATATCGCAGCCCGCATGAACTTCCGCTTCCGTCAAAATAGCCGCAGGCAAAAGCCGAAGCACCGTACCGTGCGTGCAGTTGATCAGCAGTCCCCGTTCCATACATCGTTGGACAATTTCCGTACCGTTCATGTTCAGCTCGATACCGATCATCGCTCCCCGACCGCGGACATCTTCAATCAAGTCGCACGTCTGCTGCAATTCCCGGAAACGCTGGAGGAATATCTCGCAGTTCCGATTCGCGTTTTCGAGAAGATTTTCCTCTTCAATCATCTGAATCGTGGCAATTCCGCCTGCCGCCGCAATCGGATTCCCGCCGAACGTCGCCGCGTGCATTCCAGGCCGAAGCGAAGTTGCCAATTCCGAACGGCACATCAACACCCCTGCCGCCAGTCCTCCCGAAACTGCCTTGGCCAACGACATCGTGTCCGGCGTCACGCCCAGTCGCTGATACGCAAACCACGTCCCGGTACGGCCACACCCTGTCTGCACCTCGTCAAAATGCAACAACAGCCCTTTCTGGTCACACAACGTCCGCAGCCCCTTCAAAAATTCCTCCGACGGAATCCGAACGCCCCCTTCGCCCTGAATCGGCTCCAGCATGATGGCGGCAATCTCTTTGTCGTTCTCCACAATTTCCTTCACTGCCTGCAAATCATTGTACGGTGCATAGACAAAACCAGGCAAAAGCGGTCCCAATCCTTCATGGTACTTGGCCTGTGCCGTGGCGGAAAGCGAACCCATCGTCCGACCATGAAAACCACCTTCAAACGTGATGATTTTGTACTTTTTCTCACTGCTATAGTGCAATCGAATCAGTTTGATGGCCGCTTCGTTCGCCTCCGTGCCGGAATTGCAGAAAAAGCACTTTCCGCCAAAACTCCGCTCCGAGAGCATCTGTGCCCACTCTCCCTGAACGCGAGAGTACCACGAATTCGGAATGTGAATCAATTCGCCCAACTGCTTCCGAACCGCTTCCACCACACGTGGCGGGCAATGTCCCAACAGATTGCACCCCCAACCGGGGAAGAAATCCAAATACCGTTTGCCATCTTCATCCCAGATGTACGAACCTTCGCCACGCACCAGTGTGACCGGGTAACGAGTGTAATTGGGAATCACGTACTTTTCAAACAAATCCAAAGTTTTCATCTCTCTATGCCTTTACTAGCCACCAAACAATTATCAATTATCAATTATTCCGGGTGTACGAAATGCGACGAATATTTTCCATTGCTGGCAATAATTTCTGTCCCAATTCCAACCGTCGTGAAAATTTCCAACATCAGGGAGTGCCGCAGACGTCCATCGACGATATGGACTTTCCGTACCCCTTTGTGAATCGTGTCGAAACAGGCCTGCACTTTCGGAATCATCCCGGAGGAAATCGCTCCCGAGGCAAACATTTTCTCCGCCATTTCCTGTGTCAGCGTCGGAACCAGCGAATCCGGGTCGTCTTTGTCCAGCCGCACGCCATTGACATCGCTGAGATAGACCAGTTTTTCAGCCCGAAAAGTCTGTGCCACCACCTTCGCCACCGTGTCGGCATTGACATTCAGCTTCATCCCATCCTCTGTCATGCACATCGATGGAATGACCGGAATGACGTTCCGTTTCAGCAACTCCTGAATTGGTTCGGTATGGATATGCGTTGCCTCACCCACAAATCCCAAATCGAGAAGCTCCCCATTTTCCCCCTTCAACTGGATCGGCTTCCCAAAAACCACATTTTCCGTGTTGAAATTCAGCGACTTGGCATTGCCACCCAGAATGGTGATCTGTTCCACGAGTTGCTCATTGATTTCCGTGGCCAGCACCTTTTCCACAATCTGGAGCGTCCGCTCGCACGTATAACGCCGCCCCTGCACAAAACGGGACTCCAACCCCGCTTCCACCATTGCCCGATTGATTGCCGGTCCGCCGCCATGCACCACAATCGGCTTGATTCCCACCGTCTCCATGAAAACCAAATCTTGCAGCAAATGCGACATCGCCAACGGATCGGTCATCAAGCTCCCACCCAATTTAATAACGAATATCTTGCCACGAAATTCTCGAATCCAGTACAGAGCCTCAATCAGAATATCCGCTTTCTCTATCGCATCCAGCACGGCACTTCTCCCAAAAACCAGAGTCCGACAATAATAAGGTAAACTTTTATTCTACCACTCCCCTCCCCAAATGTCAAGCGGGAAGTGAGAAACCCTGACTTCAGAATTTCCCCTATTCTTCCACCATTTCGCACTGCGGCAGGGACAATCATGGAGGATAGAATGAATGAGCAAATAACTTTTGCGGATTGGGGAATCTGTGAGACGGAAGCGGAGTACGAGATGGGAAACGTTTTGACGGAAGATGATAGGAGATGATCTCCGTGGAAAACGTGGGCGTCCTCCACGGGATAAATCACCAGTTTTTTACGCATACAAGTTCCCTATTTTCAAGCACTTGCGAAACTTCTTCTTTGCGAAGCTCCCGATGTGCTTACGAGCGGGGTAAATATCGCGTTTTACGAGGGATAACAGGTATTTTCAAGAAAATCGATCGGTAAACGTTGATTTTTTGAAATACGACTTTCCATGGCAAAATCAGAGATTGGTTCAGCGATTCACTAAAAATCACGATTGCGCCAATTCATTACTTTTCAAATATTCAATAAACTCATCCAATATCTGTTGATTTCGTGCTAGAATACTTTCTTCTGTAAAATCGGATTCCCTTTCAGCCAGGACTTGCAATTCCTGAATATTGGTTCCTTTTTTGCGAGAATCAGGAGTCCCCAGATAGTACCTTTTTTTATCGGCAAATTTATAATCGGAAGCTCTTATGTTGATTTTCTTTTCCAGGAGAGATTTGTTGCCAAGTAAAGTTAAGCTTTTGGGATTTTGAAGGGTTCTTTCAAATTCCAAACGATTTCGCGCATAAATGTGTTCAATGTCAAAAAGGTCATAGATTGAAAGCAGTTCCTGATCCTCATTCTGAAATGCCCACCACGCGAGCATGGATTTGGTGATAGGCCGTCGGTTGTTAAACTCGTAGGTTTGGAGTAAACTTTTAAGTGCTTCGACATCAAATTTATGATTACCAAAAGTTACTGGTACCCCTTTTACGATGTTACACATTTCTGGGTAAATGGGGGTTCTCAATGCGTTAACACCCGGATTAACAATCGCATAAGCCCAGATAAATGCGGTGATTTTATTCAGGAACGCATAAAAAGTATCGTCATCAAGGTTTCCGCTGGTGTCTTTATGATGCATAAAATATACGGAAACAAGATAAGTCCACATCCCATTAGGGGCATAATTTAAAACGAAAAACCTTTGAAGAATACGGTTTGAAAAACGGTCTTCATTCTGAGAAAAGACATCACTCCAAAAATTTGCCAGCAAGACCAGATTTTCAAAGGTTTCTTCCTTTTTCAACAGGCGGTAATGATCTTTTTCATAAAATAATCTCAGCCCCTCCGTCGTCGTGGAGGTTTCGCCTTGCAAAGCACGTTCATAATACATGTACTCTGTAAAGAGAGACTCCATGCCCCAAGAGAAGGTTTTTTCGCAAAGCTCATCCAAATCCTTCCAGCGTTTGATAAATTCATTCTTTTTATCGCGATTCACGTAAAATTTATAGAATTGAGCCTTGAAAATATCCGTATCCGACAAAGGGAGTCCCCGGTCGTTCAAGGTCATAAAAATCCGAAAAGCGGAATCCTGCGAGTTGGCTTCAATCGGCAAAAGAACGCAGTTATTTAAAATACGTGTGGGAAAAAGAGCGAAATAAGCGGAATACTCTTCCAAAAAATTTTCGATTTGTTCCCGGAAAAATTTATAATTGATGGCGTAATTGCTTTCCTGTTCTTTATAGGCCGTACCTTCCGAACCATCACGCAGGATGGAAAGAAACTCATCCGTATCCTTCTCGGTGGCAACTTCGGAATCTATTTTGAAGGAATCCTGATCTGGATTGTCAAATTCATCGGTCATCCAGATACACTTTGCGATATTTTCTCTTGTGGTGCGGGAATTTTTATCCTGTTGTTTCTGTCCGAACTCGTAAAAAGCTCGGAGTAACAATGTCAAGGTGATCAAACGCTGCTGACCATCGATGACTTCCAGTTTTCCACTGCTGTTTTTGAACGTTACAATAGGGCCAAGAAAATATTCGTCGTTGGTACTGTCAAAACGGTTACAATCACCTCCAGGAAAGGCGAAGGTGAAAAAATCTTCCCAAAGTGTTTGACATTCATCTATCTCCCATGCGTAAGGACGCTGATAGTCTGGAATGAGAAAGCCTAATTTCGTATCTCGAAATAGAGCATTGACCGTTTTTTGCTCAATCGTTAGGCGGGACATGCTATTTCCTTTCGCAAAGAGTTGTGAATTTGTTTCTAATGAACCATAGATTGTACCACATTAAAAATTTTTGTCAAGAAAATACCCCCCTATTCTTCCACCATTTCGCACTGCGGCAGGGAATTCAGGAACATTTTGCCGTAAAACTTTTTTTTGATTCGAGGGTCGAGAATCACGACCATGCCGGTATCCTGTTTGGTGCGGATGAGGCGGCCGAAACCTTGTTTCAACTTGATGACCGCTTCGGGAATCTGGTACTCCAGAAATGGATTCCCGCCACGAGCTTTGATGGCATCCACGCGAGCTTCCACCAGAGGATGGTCGGGAACGCGAAACGGCAGCTTCGTGATGATCACATTCCGCAACGCATGACCCGGAACATCGACCCCTTGCCAGAAACTGTCCGTCCCGAAAAGGACGCTGCGGGGATTCCGTTTGAATTGTTCCAGCATCAGCGATCTGGCCATCCCTTCTCCCTGTGAGAAAATGCCCAGATTCTGGTTGACGAGCCACGGCGTCAATTCCGCCACCATCCGATTCATCAGGCCGTAGCTGGTAAACAGCACAAACGCATGGCCGTCCGTCATTCCCACATACCGACAGATTTTCTCCGCCAATCGCTTTTCATACGCCGCCGGTTCAGAAACGGGGTCTGGCATTCCGGTGCCCAACACGAGACGTGCCTGGTGCTGGTAGTCGAACGGACTTCCCAACGCCATTGTTTCCGCCTGCGTCAAACCAATCCGTTGCCGAAAATAATCGAAATTCGCTTCCGTCCCTGGCTTGGCCGATTTGGCGGTGGTCAGTGTCGCGCTGGTCATCACCACGGAATCGGTCGTGTTGAACAACATTTGCCGCATGAGTGGTCCGACATCCACCGGCGCACCGCAAAGTTCCACTCGTGGCACTTTCCGACCACTTCGACTTCCCGAAAAGACGTTCAGCCAATAGACAAAACCCTCTTCCGACTGCGAAATCCACGTATCGATTCCCAAAGCCAGGGCATTCAGCCGTTCCGCCACCGATTCCAATTCCAGACGTTCTTCGGGAAGGTCTTTTCCCTGCGCATCGTTGAAAATGCACCCCGCCAGCTTGGACAAGGCCACGCTCAACTCGTTTTCCACGATTTTTCGCTGCCGCACCCGCAGTTCACTGGAATGGAATGTTGCCTGCAACTGAGCCGTTTTTGCTTCGTACCATTCGCTCAAGTCCCAGAAAAAATTGTCCATCGTTACATAGCATTCCATCGCCAGACGCCGTGCTTCCGGCAAATCGTGCTGTACCAGAATCCCCTTGTGTGTCCGCAAATTGTAGAGCCGTCGCAACAGGTACTCCACCTGACCGTTGGAAATGCCAATACCGAGATGGTCGCCCGCGACGCTTTCCATTGAGTGCGCTTCGTCAAAAATCACCGCGTCGTACTGCGGCAAAATCGCTCCCCCCGCGTTCCGTACGGCCAGATCGCTGAAAAACAACGCATGATTCACCACCAGAATCTGCGCATTGCGAATCCGGCGGCGGGCACTCTGGTAAAAACATCGATTGTAAAAGGGGCACTTTTTCCCCAGACAATTCCCCGTTTCGCAGCAAATTTCCTCCCAAACCCGAGAATCGTATTTGAAATGCAGGTCGGCCAACGTTCCATCCTGCGTCTGATTGGCCCAGACACGAAAATCTTCCAGTTGCTCCAGGTCGTTTAACTCCGTAAACAACGTCCCCCCATGTTTTCGAGCATTTTCCAGACGACGCAGGCAGAGATAGTTGGAACGTCCCTTCACCAGCACAAAACTGAACTCCAACGGCAAAAGTGCGCTTAAAAAAGGAAGGTCTTTCTGAATCAGTTGTTCCTGCAAACTGATTGTCTGCGTCGAGACGATGATTCGGCGAAAAAGCGTTTTCGGAGCCTCCTCCGTCAGGGAGGGATATTCCTGCGACGTGGCCAGAATGGCGGGAACCAGATACCCGAAACTTTTGCCAACCCCCGTCCCCGCTTCCAGGACCAGATGATGTTTCTTCTGAAACGCTTCCAGAATCGCCTGTCCCATCGTCACCTGTTGCGGACGGACTTCGTAATCCACCTTCCGCGACGACAGCAAACCTCCTTCGCCAAGAATATTCTCCGGGGTATAAAACGTCTCGGACATCGTTTTTGCCAATAACCTTCCTCTGGTTTCTCTGGAATTCCTTTCCAATCAGAACGTAAATCCCAGACCGGGTTCGTCCAGCACCTCCGTTTGGATACTCCCGTCGGAAATACGGAAAATTTCGGGATATTTTTCCGCGTAACCCGCGTTGGCACAGGGGCAATACTGCCGTCCATTTCCTTCAATCGCCGCAACTGTCGGAATGTGAGCGGCCAGCGACGCACTGTGCAAAAACGACGCTCCCGGACAGGTCAAATCCTGAACGCAGAGGAAAAGTCCATATTTTTGTGCCGCCGCCCCCATCAGGAGCGCTTCTGAATGCCCTTTGCATGCCTTCAGCGCCACGCCGCTATACCCCAACTCCCGGCTCAGCAACAACGACTCCAAATCGACCAGCGACTCATCGATCACGACCGGACGTTGCCGTGCCACCCGAAACATCTCCACTCGCGGCAAAGCCTTCAAATCCCGATTCGTCGGCTGCTCGATGTACTGCAAACAGGCCAACATGTGCGGAGAGCGTTCCTCCATCTTCCGCAGCCACTCCAGAACATACTCCTCGTCCCGACATTTTTCGTTGAAATCCGCCGAATAGTACCACTCTTTCACGCCACGTTGGGACTGTGCCGCAGAGGTGATCGTCTCGATCGCCACGCACCGCTCGACATCCTGCCGCAAATCTTCCCCGTTGAGCTTGATTTTCAAATGCGTCAGTCCATCCGCCAGAATCCATTCCTCCAGCGTCTCCGGCAAACCATCGTTCAGCCGCTTCGGAATATCCGCCTCCGTCAGCGGGTCCAGACCACCGACGAGATGATACAACGGCATCCGTTTCTTCGGGTGCGGCAAAACGTACTGTTCCAGATATTCGCCCTGAAAATCGTCGCCCAAATAAGCCGACAAATCGGTGTTGACGAAATCCGGCCCCAGCAGCTGAAAACTGCTCCGTCCCAACATTTTACCATAAGCGTCAAACATCGCTGCTTCCAGAGGACTGGCCGCCACCAGTTGTGCCAATCGCGGAAACGCCTCGGAAAAACCGACCTCTTCACGTACATCGTCTGCCACGCTCTGGTAATGTTGCGAAAACTGCTGGCACCACTCCAACGGATGATGAAAACCGGAAAGCGTCGATGCCCATTCCCTCACCTTTTGCCCAAAATCGACCATGGCAGAGAGGGTCTGATCGTTCGTCATCGCGGAAGAAATCCATGCCCACGCATTTCCCATCGTCATGGAGCCGTAGCCCACTCCGCGCTTTCCATCCCGCGACTCGACTTCCGCGCAGACGTTCAGAATCGTCACCGAATCAACCACCCGCCCGCCAAATTTCATCGGCGCACGGTAGGTGTAATTCTCGATTCCACTGGCTATATTTTTAATGGCAATATCGGTATTTTTCATTATTTTTTCGCAGATTTGGAAAGTGGGGTTCGTTAGTTCATCGGCGGGTCGATAATCATATCGTATGCCATAAACTCATGAAGCATGAAAAAGATTCCCAACAGCAGTACCGCTACGGAAATCCACAACATCACCTCATACGGTGAGGCTTGCGTTAATTTCTGGAAAAAGGAGGGCTTTTCCTCTTTTTCGACAGGACTCTCCCCATCCGAAACTTCGTCCGAATCCTCCTGGTATTCCGATTCCTCTTCTTCGGCAACGTCCTCATCCGGTTCTTCGGGGTATTCCTCCCCATCCTCTTCCTGGGGATAATCTTCTTCGGGATACTCTTCTACCGCATCCTCACTCCCTTCCTCCGAGTATTCTTCTTCCGCGTATTCCTGCGGTTCTTCCTCGTACTCTTCGTAATATTCCTCTTCTTCCGAGGGTTCCTCCCCCCCATCTTCCACAGCTTCGTATTCTTCTTCAGGCATCCATTCTTCCTGGTATTCGTTTTTCTCGTTCGGATCAGCCATGAAATCTCTCCCTTGAATGTTTTCCAATTATTTTGACTACACTTCTTGCCCGATTTTTATACACCATCTCTATTATAACCGAAAATCCCCCTTTTTGGCAAGTGTTTATCGCCATTTCAAAGAAACTTTTTCAAATCTTGGGCAGAATACACCTGTTGTAACAATTATGTCGGCAGAAAATCGCCTCTTTCATGAATCGAATCTGTTTTCATCATTCCTTTTCCAGCAAAAGGCCACATCCCAGGAAAATGTACAAAAGGCTGCACACGGAATTCATACGGCGAGAATAGTTCGGATTTTTCAAAAATCTCTCGCCTAAAAAATGACTCACCGAAACGACCAGAATCAGCCACAACGTTCCAATTCCATAAAATGTCCAGCCCAGCAACAATATCGGCCATGGACTTTCCACATATTGCGGATTGACAAACTGCGGCAAAAAGGCCAGAAAAAAAAGTGCCACTTTCGGATTGAGGAAATCGACCAAAACGCCCTGAAAAAAATCTTTCCACAGAGAATGGTTCTCGATTTTTTTATAATTGGTCGTCGGAAGGAGATGACGCTGCCGCCATGTTTGAATCCCCAGGTAGAGAAGGTAACACGCTCCCAAAATTTTGATCGTCTGAAAAAGCCAGAGCGACTGTGCGACAAGCAGCGTGATTCCCAGCGAAACACATAGCGTATGAAGCAAAATCCCCGTCGTGATTCCTAGGGAGGAAATGATCGGTGAAATCCACGTCCGCGTCGAAAGCGTTTTCCCTAAAATGTAAAACGTATCCACACCCGGCGTCAAGCACAATAGAATCGACGACAAAATAAAAAGTCCGTAATGTTCTATTCCAAACATCGTTTCACCTCGCAAACTCATTTTGCGGAAATATCAGGAGGCTGCCTGGAAAAAACAACCCCCTGAATCCTGTGGTGAGCCATCAGCCACCGAAATCGTCGAAGTAAATATTCTCCCGCTCCACACCGAGAGAATCGAGCAGTTTCAACACCGCTTTCGTCATCATCGGCGGGCCGCACATGTAATACTCACACAATTCCGGCGTCGGATGGTCTTTCAGATACTCATCGTACAACACCTGATGGATGAAACCCGTCGGTCCCTGCCAGTTGTCCTCCGGGAGCGGGTCGCTCAAGGCCAGGTGCCAACTGAAATTGGGAAATTCCTTCGCCAGAGCTTCAAATTCCTCCGCGTAAAAGACCTCCCGCAGACTTCGGGCACCGTACCAGTACGAAATCTTCCGTTTCGTCTTCAGCCGTTTGAGCAAATCGAAAATATGCGACCGCAAAGGTGCCATTCCTGCGCCGCCGCCGATGTAAACCATCTCCGAATCGGTGTTCGATGGGAAAAATTCGCCGTACGGACCGCTGATCGTCACTTTATCCCCCGGTTTGAGGCTGAAAATGTACGACGACATCACCCCTGGAGGAAACTTGGTATTTGGCGGGGGGGACGCGATACGGACGTTGAGCATGATAATCCCTTTTTCCTCAGGATAATTTGCCATGGAGTACGCCCGCAGATCGGGATGATCCACTTTCGACACATAGTCCCACACATGAAAACGATCCCAGTCAGGATGGAATTTCTCGTCAATATCGAAATCCTTGTACGCCACCTCATACGGCGGGCATTCGATCTGGATATAACCGCCCGCCTTGAAGTTGACTTCCTCACCTTGGGGAATTTCCAGCACCAACTCTTTGATAAACGTCGCCACATTCCGATTCGAGCGAACCGTGCACTCCCATTTCCTCACGTCAAACACTTCGGCGGGAATCCGAATTTTCATATCCTGTTTCACAGGCACCTGGCAACTCAACCGCCAGTGATCCCGAATTTCGCCACGGGTAAAATGGTCTTTTTCCGTGACCAGAATATCACCGCCACCCTCAATCACCTGAAGACGACACTGCCCGCACGTCCCTTGACCACCGCAGGCACTGGCGACGAAAATCTTCTGCGACGCAAGCGTCTGTAAAAGTTTCCCACCGGCAGGAACCTGCAACGTCTTTTCAGGATCATCGTTAATTTCTATCTTGATGTCGCCCGTGGCAACCAAAAAACTGCGTGCGATGAGAATTGCCACGACCAGGAGCATGACGACGACGGTAAACATCATCACCCCCAGGCCGATCTGCATTCCCGCCGACACAGCCAAAATAACCGAAAAATCAAGCATATCGAAAACCTTCTCGTTTGTTGTTAATGATTAAATCCCGGAAAATACCATAAACGCCATGGCAATCAAGCCTACCGTGATGAACGTGATGCCCAATCCCCGCAGACCGGCTGGAACTTCGCTATACTTACACCGTTCCCGAACCGCCGCCAGAATGACGATTGCCAACGCCCAGCCCATGCCACTGCCGAATCCGTAGCAGACGCTCTCCGCCAGGTTGTAATCCCGCATTTCCATAAAGAGCGAACCGCCCAAAATCGCGCAGTTCACCGTAATCAGCGGAAGAAAAATCCCCAGAGCGTTGTAAAGTGACGGAAAATAACGATCCAGCGTCATTTCCAAAATCTGCACCATGGCCGCAATCACGCCGATGAAGCTGATCAGCGAGAGAAAATTCAGGCTCACCCCTTCAAACAGGGCATTTTCCTTCAAAACCGTATTCAAAATGATATTGTTCACCGGAATGGTAATTGTCTGAACGACGACGACCGCAATTCCCAGCCCAATCGCCGTTGAAACCCGTTTGGAGACGGCCAGGAACGTACACATTCCCAAAAAGAAGGAAAGTGCCAGGTTTTCGATAAAAATCGAACGGACAATAATCGATATATAATGTTCCATCGTTTCCTCCTTTAATCTTCAATCTGTTCCGGGCGATACGTGCGGAGAATCCAAATGAAAAATCCGATCAGGAAAAACGCACTCGGTGCCAGCAGCATGATTCCCCACGGCTGATACCAACCACCGTCGTTGACCGTCTGGAAAATCGTCATTCCGAAAAGTTTCCCGGAACCCAGCAGTTCTCGAATCGCGCCAATGACCAGCAAAACCAGACTGTAACCCAATCCATTTCCAATGCCGTCCATGAAACTGGCCACCGGAGGATTTTTCATCGCGTAGGCCTCCGCTCGACCCATGATAATGCAGTTCGTGATGATCAGCCCCACAAAAACCGACAACTGACGGCTGATTTCAAACGCGTACGCCTTCAAAATCTGATCCACCACGATCACGAACGACGCGATAATCACCATCTGGACAATCATCCGAATCGAATCGGGAATGAAATTCCGAATCAGGCTGATCGCCCAACTGGAACAGGCCGTTACCAATGTCACCGCCAGCGACATCGTAAACGCCGTCTCCAATTTCGTCGTCACCGCCAGCGCCGAGCAAATCCCCAGCACCTGCAGCGCAATCGGATTGTTCTTGAAAATCGGATCCAATAATACGGAAGAATATTTACTCATTGAACGTTACCTCCCTCTTCTGCAAATTTCTTGAGGAACGGTTGATATTGCGATAACCAGTATCCGACCGTCGCGTTGACACCGTTGCACGTCAATGTCGCGCCCGAAATGCCATCCACCGCGTAAGGATCGTCGGCAGAGGCCGCGCCCTTAATGATATGCACGGCAGGATGCGAGCCGTCAAACGCTTTTTTGCCGACCCAGCGTGCTTGCCAGTTTTTGTTCTCGATTTCGCCACCCAAACCAGCCGTCTCACCATGTTCGTAGAACAACAGGCAGCCAATCGTGTTCACATCCGCGTCCAGAGCCAGAAAACCGGACATGATCGACCAGAGTCCTTTTCCCACAATCGGAATCACAATCCGCGAAACCTGTTTCGTCTCCGGGTCCAGCGAAACGTACAGCAAACCGCATTTTCCCCGTGTCGGGAGGCCGACGGGATACGTCGTTCCCGCAATTTCCGCGTTTTCGCCCGGCGTTTTGGCGGCCTGGCGTTCGTCGTACTTCATCGCTTCCGCACCTTCCGCAACCACTTTTCCCGTAGCAAAATCGATTTGCAGTACACGGACACTTTCCAGCCGTTTGTCCACTTCCGTTGCGGAAAGACGCTCTCCCGCTTCCAGAAGTCCACACGCCAGGAGGATATTTTTATTCTTGAACAATTCCTGATTCTTCTGCTGAATCGGACGCAACGCCACCGCCGCTGCCGACACGAAAACGGAGCAGATGGCACACGTCAGAAACGCCACCAGAAAGGTTCGGAAAATACTATCTTTTTTATCAGACATTTCGCAGCTCCCTTCTCTTGATATTGGCCTGAACCACAAAGTAATCGATGGTTGGGGCACAAACGTTTCCTAACAGAATCGCCAGCATGACCCCTTCAGGATAGGCCGGATTGACCGCTCGTACCAGAAGAATCACCACGCCGATGAGAAATCCGTAAATATACTGCCCCAGATACGTCATGGAGCCAGTAACCGGATCGGTCGCCATGAAAATCATCCCAAACGCCAGCCCTCCCAACACAAAGTGCCAGTGTGGGAAAACGCCGTAAACGGGCGACGTGACCATTCCCGTGGCGTACATGAAGTAGAACACGAACGCCATTCCCATCGAACCGACCAGCAAACTGCTCATGATTCGCCACGACGCAATGCCGGTATAGACCAGCAATACCGCCCCAATCAGACAGGCCAGTGCCGAGGTTTCCCCCATCGAGCCGGGAATGAAGCCAAAGAAAGAGTTGAACCAGTATTGCATTTCCGTCAGGTGCTGTTGATACGCCAACTGCCGAATCCCTTCCATACCGTCCGTCAGCGCCAGACCCAACGGCGTCGCGGCAGTAACACCATCCACCGCCACCCAAATCGTGTCGCCGGAAATCTGTTGCGGGAACGTGAAAAAGAGAAACGCTCGCGCTGCCAACGCCGGATTGAGGAAATTGCGTCCCGTTCCACCAAAGAGTTCTTTCGCAACCACCACACCAAACGTAATCGCAATGGCAACCTGCCAGAGCGGAATCGTGGCGGGAAGCGTCAGGGGAAACAGAAGCGAAGTCACAAAGAAACCTTCGTTGATTTCATGCCCGCGAACCGACGCGAAAAGCAACTCCCAGAGAATCCCCACCACAAACGTCACAATATAAATCGGCAGAAAAAATAACGCTCCATACACGAAACAGGCCAGCCAATTCTGCGGGTCGGTGGTCAGCGCCAACGCTCCCCAACCTTCCGTCAACGTTACCAACTGCTGCATGAACCAACTCTGCCAGACAAACGAAAACCATCCGCCGCACGTTTCCGGCAGGGCGGTCGCCAGTTTCGCACCACTTTGCTCCATCAGCAAAAAGGCCTGATAACCGGTATTGTACATTGCCATCAGCACGCACGGGAGCAGGGCAATCATGACCGTCGTCATCGTCCGCTTCAAACAGAGCGAATCCCGAACGTGAACACTTCCCGAAGCGACCTGTTTTGGCGTATATAAAAAGGTGTCGATCGCGTCGTAGGCCGGATAGAGAGGATGAAGCAACTTCCCCTTCTCGAACCACGGAGCGATTTTATCCATGAGTGAACGCAACATAAAATCAACCCTCCTTTTCAATCGTGGTCAGAACCTCCCGAAGCATGGCTCCGAAATCGTTCTTGCCGGGGTCCACAAACGTACACAGTGCCAAATCCTCTTCCTCCAACTCCAACGCACCCAGCGATTCCGCCTCCTCCAAATCCTTGTACGCCAGCGAACGGAGCAGGTACGTCGGAAGAATATCCAACGGCATCATCTCCTCGAAACTCCCAATCGGAACGATCGCGCGGTGGCCGCCGTGCAGATTCGTGGACATCTGGAATTTCTTGAAAGGAATCAGACGTGACGCATTGACCCACTTGAAGGCAAATTTCGTAAATCCAGGCAAGAGCCATCCAAAGAGATACCGTTTATCCCCCTCTTCCAGCACGGAAATCTGGTGGTGATAACGTCCCAAATATCCCAGCGCGTTGTCGGCTGTTCGACCATTGAGTACGGAACCGGAGACGATTCGATTGTCCTCTTTTTCCAACTCCTCCTTCGTCAGGCAACGTACGCACGCTCCCAGCCGCGTCTGGAGCAGCCGTGGCTTCTTCACGCGTGGCCCGGCGAGCGAAATCACCCGTGTCGTGTCCAAATTTCCCGTCAAAAAGAGCTTTCCAATGGCGATAACATCCTGATAATGGATGTACCACGCGGTATGTTTTCGACTGGCCGGGGCGAGGAAGTGGATGTGCGTTCCCGGAAGTCCGGCAGGGTGCGGGCCTTTGAAGGAAACCTCTTCCAAAGAGGCGATTCCCAACTCTTCCCCAGGAATCGTCTCCGCTCCACTGGCTCGGCAGACGTACATCTTTTCCGCTCCGATTCGGGAGAGGACTTTCAATCCGGCAGCAAACGCTTCCCGGAACATGGAAATGACCACTTCCGCGTCGGCTGCCAGGGGATTCGTGTCCATGGCGGTCACCAATAACGCTCGCGGCGTGGAGTCAATGGTGGGAATTTTTCCAAACGGGCGGGTTCGCAGAGCAGTCCAGAGACCGCTCTCGACAAGATTTTCCACCACTTGTTCGCGTGAAAGAGTTTCCAGGGCACGTTCTTCATACTTCTGGAATGCGATGGCCTCGTCCCCCTCCAGCTTGATGACAAGCGACAAAAACGCCCGCCGTTCGCCTCGGTTGATCGATTCCACCGTCCCGCAGCCGGGTGAGGTGAATTTCACGCCGGGATTCTTCATGTCCGTAAACAGAAGTTGTCCCGTCTTGACTTTCTCCCCAACAGCCACCGCAAACGACGGCCGCAGCCCGACATAATCAGGTCCCAACAACGCGACTTTACGCACGGGTTTCGGTTCCTGAACTTCCTGCACCGGAACTCCGGCAATCGGAAGGTCGAGACCTTTTCTGATCGTAAATTTCTGCATGGTTCTATTTTCTTTGGGTGAAATAAAAACGAATCGTAAAGGAAGCCCGGAGACAGAAATGACCTCCTGACTCCGGCACGTTCAATAATTTACTGTTCATTCTAGCACACACCCCGATTTTTTTCGATGGGGGAGGGAGGGGTTTTTAGAAAAAATAGTAAAAATTTATCAAAATTCCAAGAGTATGCCTACCAAAACTCTTCCGTCAAAAGCGATCTGGAGACATCGGAAGTTATTTTTAACAAAATAGGGAATCCCCCTCTCTCCCTTTCTATCGATCAATCATAATCCCGCACTTCCCAAGAATGGCTTCCGTTTCCACCAGAAAAACCGCTTCTGTTTTCCCATTATTTTTTGAGTAGGCGGAGTTGTTTTATCAACCAGATACAATAGGGAGAGAGTGACCAAAAAGACCACCCTCTCCAAGATTACTTTTTCAAAGCTTCCAAAAGAATATCAATCCCCTTTTCAATCACGGCATCGTCGGCTGCAAAAGAGATACGGAAATGGGTATCGTGTCGGCTGAAAACGTTACCGGGAATCACGAGAAGCTGGTATTCCTGAATCATCCGCGTGACGAACTCCGTCGCACTGGTGGTGGGAGCTTTCGGAAAAGAGTAAAACGCACCTCCCGAACGGACGATTTCGTAGTCGTTTTTCAAGCCTTCGTAAACCAAATCCCGCTTGTGGCGATAGGCGTTCAGATACGGTGTCATATCCGTTTCCAAGGCCGCGCACGCTCCCAATTGCAAGGCACTGGGGGCACAGACGAACGTGTATTGCTGAAATTTGAGCATTTGCTGGATGATTTCCCGTGGCCCATGCGCAAAACCAATCCGCCAGCCCGGCATTCCGTAACATTTGCTGTAGCCATCCAGCACCAGCACGTCCTGATTGTACTTGGCAGGGGAGGCAAACGTTCCGTCGTAGCAGAAAAATTTGTAAATTTCGTCACTGACCAGCATGACATTCTTCTCTTTTGCCAGCAGAGCCACTTCCCGAACCACCTCTTCCGACGCCACCATCCCGGTCGGATTGGCGGGCGAATTGAAGATAATCATCTTCGTTTTCGGTGTAATCGCATCCCGGACTTTCTGCACGTCGATCTGAAAATCGGGATACGTCGAAATATAGACTGGCTTGGCTCCCAGCATTTTGACCAACGATTCGTACATGACGAAATAAGGGTCGAACAGAATGACCTCATCGTCTGGATCGACCATGCTCATCAGGGCAAGCAAAAGTCCACCGCTGGTGCCACTGGTGATGAACGCCTCCCGAATTCCGGCTCCGTACTGGGCATCCACCTGCTGTTGGACTTTCTGACGCAGTTCCGCCGCACCCTGAGCCTGCGTATAACCGTTACGTCGGGAGGAAATCGCCTCAATCGCCGCCTGCCGGGCAACTTCCGGCGCGTCGAAATCGGGCTGCCCAATCGACAGATTGACCGGATGAGCCAGTTTGGCCGCCAAATCAAAAACTTTCCGAATTCCCGAAGCGTCAAAATAGTGCGTCCGCTCCGCCAACCAATGTTCGTACATGAGAAAACCCTTTCTTATAATGAATTAATGATATTTCGGAAACTCCACTCCCCACTATCCACTATCAATTATCAATTATTTTGTCTTTCCCCATGGGAGGGATGAAAATTCTCGGCAAGCGAATGTCGCGACGAATGGCGACGATTCGTAAACCGGTCGTGAGGGTAAAGGCGGTCAGGAAGCCAATCAGTTCGTTCGCCTCGCCACCCCAGCCGAAGTAGTGAACCATCATCAGAGCCAACGCACCGATAATCACGGGAATAACGTACAACTCGTCACTCAACGGTAACGACGGTTTGTCAATCATCACATCCCGCACCACCCCGCCGCCGCAGCCGGTCAAAACGGCCAGAATCATCACGGCAAAGCAGTTCATCGACGGGTCCTGAACGCCCAGATTGGCCGCCACGCCGGAAAATGCTCCGAAACCGAAAGCGTCGAAATATTTGAACAGATTCAACCGCTTCCAGAAGGAACGTGGGAAACAGTACAAAAATACCACGGAGGCCAAAATGACGTACATGTAATTGACATCGGTCAACACGCGAGCCTGATTCCCCAGAATTCCGTCCCGAATCATCCCCCCGCCGATAGCCGTGACACCTGCCAGAATCAGAATGCCGATAAAGTCGGGACGACGATCCAACGCGCGCAATCCTCCCGAAAACGCGAACGCTGCCGTTCCAATCAGGTCAAAGCTATAAATAATCCAGTAAGTATAGTCCATCCCTCCTATCATAGCACGTTGTGAAAATTTTTCAAGTGAAGGTATGACAGAAAAGAAATTCCTGGGGACACGCTCCAGGCAAGTCGGCCATCCAGAGTCGTAAACGCGGCTCAGCGCAAGTCATGGCTGCGCCGCGTTTCTTTTCCGCTCACGCGGTTCGTGGCCGTCGCACTCGAAACACTGCGAGGAATCCCATAATAAGAAGACACCAGGTGGATGGTTCCGGGAGTTCGTTTTCTTTTCCGATAACGAATCGACCTTCCGTACTTACTACCTGAAAACCGTTCGGAAGGCTCAGATTTCCCAGAATTTCCAGATTCTCCGCAGTGAAAATCTCGAATTGGGAGCCATATGCGGAACTCCACGGCTGTACGAAGGAAACTTGCAGCGTCCCGTCAATATTTACCTCGTCAAAGTGGATTACGTCGGGATTCTCAAAGTCATAGAGAATATCCAGCCAGCCATCGGAAGTGGTGTTCAACTCACCACCGGTAGTATCGAAAAAATCAATCGTCTGCCGGGCACCGACATTCAACACACCGTTCGTAAGCAGTGTTAGCTGGTCGAACGCGTCGCCAGGATTCGTGGCGTTGATATTCAACGTGCCATAAGCGCGAACCTGCGTCGCCGTGGTACTGTCGATGGAACCACCCTCAAAATTCACGACGGCAGGATACTCCGCGGTTGCCGCGTTACCTCCGACAAGGAGTGCGTCCAGCGTCACTGCCGTTCCAGAAAAATTCGTCGTCCCGGAATATGCCGCCACTTTTTGGGTCGTCGTAAGATTACCGCCGTTGAGGTTCACTTCGCCATTTCCGACGCGGAGGTGATCATTCATGGAGACCACCCCACTGGTGAGTGTGAAAGTTCCTTTTCCCGTGGTACGTTTGTTGGAGTTATCGCAACCGACATAAATGGCACCGGAATTCAACGTGCCGTTGTCGATGAAGACATACCCATCACCGGAAAGACTGGCAACCCGAACCGCGTTGGTCACGAAAACCGCTCCGCCCTGGCTGATATTCAATGTGCCGGAAATACCGGAGTGGGTGAGATTACTGCCGAGCCTCAAACCGTCGTTGCCCTGGATTGTCAGGACGGAGTTGGTGCCTGTGACCGTCAGGGTACCTTTTCCACCCGAGGCATATCCTACGTCTGCCTTGCCAGCAACCGTTACGGCAGAGCCATTTTGAATCGTAAGCGTCCCATTACCATACATTCCAATCCAGAATGAGGAGTCCGCGTTTATTGTGGCGGCATCCACGACGACCTGGCTGGTATTCTTGTTGTAACGGCCAACCCCAAGGCCTTTGAGGGTAAATATGCCATTGCGGATGGTGTGCGTGGAGGTTGTACTTCCCCCCGTGTCCACTTCTTCACCCTGCAACCAGATTTGAGTATTGGTACCGGGTGTGTACGTACTTGTCGTGTTCCAGGTTCCTCCGGTACTCTCCTCGCCATTTTTTAAATAATGGTGTGTCTGCCCATGAGCTGAAAATGCCAGAAAAAGCATGGTCGCAAAAATTGCCATTCGTTTGTTCATCGTTTTCCTTTCTATTTTTTATTTTCTGTCTGTTAGGGAGAAAGAGTTGCGACTTGTCCATCGTTCCGACTTCCCAAGTAGCGATAAACCGTTTCCCAATCAATGTCATACGCGACGCGTCGCACTGAACCATCGCATAAGGCCATGCCAAACGATCCGGCATGACAACTTCCAAAATTACGATAAACGTAAAGCCCCGAACGATCCTGACGCGGCTGATACAGTTCCCGATTGTCCCCTGATTGAATCGTATAAGTGAAACGATGCACGTCCGTATCGAATCCCTGAAACGCGCTCTGATTATCACAAGCGTCGGTGCCCGTTTCGTAATTCTCTGGCATGAGGTACTTCTCACCAAGTAAAAAAGTATTGGAAGTACCGTCTCGAATTTCACCGATGGAAACCTGGCTGCGGGAATAGATTACCCCGTCAAAATCCGAATCCTGAAATTGCCATAAAGAACTGTGAGAATCGGAATACTTCGCCAAATCACCCGCAGAAGAGGGTTTGTCGACCGCCAAACGTCCCAGAGAACCACTGTTGGCCGCGTAATCCGTTTTCAGACAACCTTCTTTGGAAATATCGTCGCAGTTGACGTATTTACAGACATGGGAATAGCTTTTCACCGCACGACGGGAAGGGCATATCAGGAAAGACAACACTTCCTTTTCCCGGTGGGCGGCCCCCGTCTTTTGTTCTGGAGTCACCGTATCGGGCTGACCGTCCGCACCGAGCTGATACAACGCTCCCTGTTCCATGTACGGGAGAATTCCATAAATCCATCCGCCGGTCTGTTTTTTCCCCTGTCCCCGATCGGGATCGCCCGTCCAATAATAATTCCATCCGCCACTGGGAAAGGCACGACACGAAGATTCGCAATTCAGACAGGCTATCGCCATTTGACGTAAGTTGTTTTGGCACCGCATGTTCCGTGCCGCTTCACGTGCCTGTTGTACTGCCGGAAGAAGAAGTCCGACAAGCATACCGATAATGGCAATGACGACCAGAAGTTCGACAAGAGTAAATCCTACGCGATTTTCGTGAAGAAAACACGCATTTTTACCCCCCCCCCCAACTTAACAGATTTCCAGACCATTTTTACTCCTTTGCAAACAATGTCTATCGACGAAATTTTTTTGGTTCAAGGGAACCATTCCCCCAAACCATCATTCTATCATAGTCCACATCCCCGGAAATGTCAAGTAAAAAACCTTCAATTTTATCCAGTGAATAAAATCAAAGGTTGTATTCCATGGTTGCGTCGGAAAATTGGGGAGTGGAATCAGGAGATTTTCCCCCATGACTGGACAAAAGTGAAAATCGTGATAGAATAGTAGTCTTTGTTCTGTTTGAGTTTTACGTTGCATTTTCTGGAAGGAAAAAATCATGGTTCGCGTTGCTGTCATGGGAGCCACCGGTTATACGGCTCTGGAGACGATTCTTTTGCTGTTGCGTCACCCGGAAGTGGAAATTACCGCCCTGACGACCCGGTCGGAGGAGCGACCGCACGTTTCCCAGATTCATCCGCAACTGGCTGGCCGGCTCGATTTGTGTTTGGAGAATCTTTCGCTGGAGGAGATTGCACAGCGCAGCGATTGTGTTTTTTCCTGTTTGCCGCACAAAGCCTCGGCAGAGCGGATTCCGGGGCTGCTCGACGCGGGGTGCAAGGTGATTGATTTAAGTGCCGATTATCGGTTGGACAGTCCGGCGGTGTTTGAGCAGTGGTACGGTGTGCCTCACCCCGACGCGGCACGTTTGGGGAAGGTACCCTATGGTCTGCCGGAACTGTTTCGTGAGGAGATTGTGGGAAGTCCTCTGGTGGCGAATCCGGGGTGTTATCCGACCAGTGCGATTGTGCCGCTTTCGCCGTTGTTGAAGAAGGGTTGGATCGAGCCGTTTGGGATCATCATTGATTCCAAGAGCGGTGCCAGTGGAGCGGGAAAAAGCCTGAAACCGCATTTGCTGTACTGCGAGCTGAACGAAGGTTTTTCGGCCTACGGTGTCGGCGTTCACCGGCATACCCCGGAAATTGAGCAGATTTTGGGCAAAATGGCTGGGGGACGTGTGGAGGTTATTTTTACCCCACATCTCGTGCCGATGGAGCGTGGCATTTTGACAACCACGTATTCGCTTCCGGTAAAACCACGGACGCAGGAGGAGATTCTGGAGGAGATGCGGGCGTTTTATGCGGGGGAACCGTTCATTCGGATTGTCGATAACCTGCCGAATACGCGGGATTGCCGTCACTCCAATTTCGTCAATGTCACCGCTCGGATTGTCAAGGATCGGATCGTCACGATTTCGTGCCTCGATAACCTGATCAAGGGAGCTTCCGGCGCGGCGGTTCAGAATTTCAATCTTTTGTACGGTTTCGATGAAAAAACCGCGTTACTATAAGGAGTGATCATGGCTCATTACATTCCTCAGGGTTTTCGGTTCGCTTCGCTTTATAGTGGAATCAAGCAGGACACGTCGAGATCGGATATGACGTTGATCGTTTCGGACGTCGACGCGGTGGGAGCCGGGGTTTATACGCAGAATCTCGTCTGTGCCGCCCCTGTCGTGTTGGATCGCAGTCGGACGCCGGGATCGCATTTCCGCTCGATTTTTGCCATTTCGGGAAACGCGAATGCCTGTACCGGAGAGCGGGGTTATCGGGATGCCGTTCGGATGGCGGAGTTGGCCGGGGAGGTTTTGGGAACTCCGGCAGAATCGACGCTTGTCCTCTCGACCGGAATCATCGGCCATTTCCTCCCGATGGAGACGATTGAAAAAGGTTGCCGGGAAATCGTTCCCCATCTGGCCAGCGACGAAACGGCTCTCGACGGCGTAGCTCGCGGCCTGATGACGACCGATACGGTGCCGAAGTGCTTTACGAAAAAAGTCCTCATCGACGGTGTTGAAATTACGCTGGCTGGCCTGGCAAAAGGCTCTGGGATGATTGCTCCGAACATGGCGACTTTTTTGGGCGTGGTGCTGACCGACGCGAAATTGAACCCGGCAGCCGCGCAGAAACTGCTGCAAAATGTGGCGGACAAGACGCTCAATTGCGTGACGGTGGAAGGGCATACCAGCACCAACGATACGCTCCTGATGTTGGGAAATGGCCTGTCGGGAAGTGCGGACGTGACGGAAAATCCGGCGTTCGTGGCGGCGGTGGAAGAAATTTGCGAAGCGATGGCTCGCTCCATTGCCAGCGATGGCGAAGGGGCGTCGCACCTGGTCACGATTCACGTTCACGGCACGAAAACGGTCTCGGACGCTCGGAAAATTGCCCGGGAAATTGCGGAAAGCGCACTGGTGAAGTGTGCGTTTACCGGCAACGATCCCAACTGGGGGCGAATTGTCTCGGCGGCGGGTTACGCGGGCGTGGCGTTTGATGTTGCGCAAGTTTCGCTCGATGTCAACGGTTTCCGGTTGTTTGAAAAGGGGTCGCCTGTTGCGTTCGACGCGGCGGAAGTCTCCCGTTCCATGCGGGAAAACCGGGAAATTACGGTCGATTTGCGCTTGGGCGAAGGGACGGAAGAGATTCGGTTCTGGACGTGCGATTTGACAACGGAATATGTTCACATCAATGCCGATTACCATACATGATTGCCATGCAGGAAAATCCCCTTCACACGCATTTGCGGCTGATTCTGGTTCCCGGAGTGGGGCCGCGCACGCGAAAAAATCTCCTGGACTATTTTGGCTCCCCCGAAGCGGTTTTTCAGGCCAGTGAGGGGGAATTGTGCCGGGTGCAGGATGTGGGTCCCAAGTTGGCCGCGGCGATTCAAAGAGCGAAAACGGAAATCGACATCGAACGGGAGTTGGCGTTTTACCGTCAGCGTGGGATTCATTTTCTGCTCGATTCGGATGCCGGATATCCGCCGTTGCTGAAGGATATTTACGACCCACCCGGCGTGTTGTTTGTGCGAGGAACGATTTTGCCGGAAGATTCGGTTTCGCTGGCGGTGATCGGGACTCGTCACGCGTCGCACTACGGCGAACGGCAGACCCGGCGACTGGTGTATGAGTTTGTCGAAGCGGGATTCTGTATCGTCAGTGGTCTGGCACGTGGAATCGACGGGATTGCCCATCAGGCGGCACTGGAAGCGGGCGGGCGAACGATTGCCGTGCTGGGGCAGGGACTGGCAACCGACCTCTATCCGCCGGAAAATCGACGTTTGGCACAGCAGATTTTGGAGAAAAACGGGGCTCTGGTCAGCGAATTTCCACCGTTATCGGCTGCGACACGAGGCTCTTTTCCCCAACGAAACCGGATTATCGCGGGAATGACGCTCGGCACGGTCGTTATCGAGGCAGGCCAGCGAAGTGGCACTTCCCTAACGGCTCATTTTGCGCTCGACTATGGTCGGGAAGTCTTTGCCGTGCCGGGGCCGATCGATTCGCGAGTTTCGGCGGGTTGCCATCAGTTGATTCGGGAAGGAGCCAGATTGCTGGAATCGGTGGAGGATATTTTGGATGAACTGGGACCGCTCAAAGAACGGATTCCCCACCACAGCGGCTTGTCGGTCTCCCATCCGGCGGAATTGAGCCTCTCGGAAGAGGAACAGACCATCTTGCGGGCATTGCCGGAAACAGGAATGACGGTCGATGAACTGACTCAGCAAACTGGCATTCCCATCTACAAAATCATGACGCTCCTAACACAGATGGAAATCAAACATCTTCTGCAACGTGGTGCCGGGCAACGTATTTTTCGCCGCCAATAATGGGATTGGTCAAAAAACGGATACTTTCAGAAAAACTTTTCTCCTTCCGCGTGGGAATCTGTTGACAAAAGGGGGGGATTGTGTTTTAATAAAGGAAATATTCGATAAAACTTTGGTGATTTTTTTACCCATTTTTAAATTACAAGGATCGTGTGATGTTACAGAAGAGATGGTTTGGGTGCCTTTTGGCACTGCTCGCCTTGGGAACGACGGTGGCACGTTCGGAAGTGAAACTTTCGACGATGAGTTGGGAGAAACATCCTGACGAATTCGTTTCCATGCAAAACGATGTCGCTATTGGGCATGTTTTGAATTTTATGAACTTTCCCGATGCTCGGATTGTGGAATCCCCTGGGATTGGCACGGGAAGTCATGTCGCCCTGACAGACAGTCTGGTAGGGGAGTTGGGAGGGATCGGAAGAGTTGGAGCCGAAGGAAAACCTTCCCGCCTGGTGGTTTATCTGGGAAAACCCCGATCGATTAAAGAAATCTGCGTTTATACGGGAAATATCGACTCCCGAGCCAATCAGGATTACGAAATCCGGCTGGTGAACAACGCCGCCAACCCGGGACAAAAACCTGCCTTCCCCGCCAACCCCACCTTCACCACGGGCGATAAAATCCTGGGCACCAACGGCGGCGGCTTCAAAACCTCCTTCCGGGAAGAAGAAGCGGGTAAATTCCTCGGCGAGGGGAAATACGACTGGGTGGAATTTCGGTTCTGGAACACCTACCCCTCAAAGGCGGGCGACCCTGGAAAAGGTGCCACGCAAGCCAATTCTTGGTGTTCGTTGATCGAAGTTCAGATTATCGGAGACGAAAGTGACCCTGGTCTCTACAATTCGGAAGAAGAAAAAGTCCAGACGCAGGAAGCGATGGCTCGCCGTGCGTTTGAGCTGCGTTTAGCCCAAATCTCACCGGATTTGGTTCAAGCCATCGATCAGATGAATGCCTTGGAAATGGCGATCGACGATATTGCCCAGACGTATCCCGAATACGATGGTGCGGCTTACAAAGCGGAATTGGCAAAATATCGTGGCGCATTCCAAAATTTGAATCTGACCGAGCCTGCCGTCCAGGAGAAAGCCTTGAAAATAGCGGAAGAATTTGTGCAGTTCCGGCGTAAGGCGTTGCTTTCCAATCCGTTGCTGAAATTTGACAAAGTTCTGGTGCGAACGGCAAGGAATCCGGGGCTGGAGGCCAACTGGATGTCGAATTGTTCCCGTGGCAAAGGGGATTATGGAAATCTTTTGCAAACGCTCTCCCTTTCGGACCCGGAAGCGAATTTGACGCCTCTGGTGGAACCGTTGAACAATTCGTACATCGGCGATATATGCCTGCACTGGGATGCCAAACGGATTCTGGTGACAGCTCTTTCCGACAAGCGTACATGGGAAGTTTTTGAAGTTCATCTCGACAAGCCGACCGAATTCAAGCAGATTTCTCCCTTCATGGGGCCGGATATCGACAATGTGGAAGGGTGTTACGTCCCCGACGGTGCGCACCTGTTCATTTCCAGCGCGTCGATGATGGGCGTTCCCTGTATCGGCGGGGCAGGGCATGTGGGCAACATCTTCCGTGTGGAAGCGGATGGAAAAACGGTACGTCAGTTGACATTTGAACAGGATCAGGACTGGTGTCCGGTCGTTCTGAACAATGGACGAATCATGTACCTTCGCTGGGAGTATGTGGACGACAACCATTACTTCACCCGAATCATGATGCACATGAACCCGGATGGTTCCGACCAGAAGGAATATTATGGCAGCAATTCGTATTGGCCGAACAGTATGTTTTACGCCAAACCACTGCCGGGAACGGGGGGGCGATTTGTCACCATCGTGACAGGACACCACGGTGCGGCTCAGCGTCAAGGTGAGTTGCACATCATTGATCCGAAACTGGGTCGTCAGGAAGTGGACGGCGTGGTGCAGCAGATTCCGTTCCGTGGGAAAAAGGTGGAGCCGAGAATTGTCGACAATCTGGTGGATGCCTCGTGGCCGAAGTTCCTCTTCCCCTTCCCGTTGAGCGACAAGTATTTCCTGGTTTCTGCCCGCCCGACCGCGAACGATCCGTGGGGACTGTATCTCGTCGATGTTTTCGACAACATGTTGTTGATCAAGGAGTCCACGTCGTTTGGCATTTTTGAACCGCAGGCATTGGTGGAACGACCTGTTCCGCCCGTGGTTGCGTCTCGGCTGATTGAAGGGGAGAAAGATTCGACCGTCTTCATCACCGACGTTTATTTTGGTCCTGGTCTTCAGGGAGTTCCGCGTGGGACGGTGAAAAAACTCCGCCTGTTCAGCTACCAATACGGCTATCGCGGTATCGGCAACCACGACATGATGGGTATCGAAGCCTCGTGGGATAGCAAAGTTCTGTTGGGCGAAGTGCCGGTGTATGAGGATGGAAGTGCCTTTTTCCGCATTCCTTCCAATACCCCGATTGCCGTGCAGCCCTTGGATGAAGAAGGAAACGCGATTCAACTGATGCGTTCGTGGCTGGTGGGAATGCCGGGAGAAGGAGTGACATGTACGGGCTGTCACGAGTCGCAAAATAGTGTGACCCCTGCGAAACGGACGATTGCCATGACTCGGCCACCTGTTGCGATTCAGGAATTCAACGGCCCCAGTCGTCCGATGGGATTCAATCGGGAAGTGCAGCCTGTTTTGGATAAATATTGCGTGGGTTGCCACGACGGAAGCGAGCCGGGACGTCCGAACCTGAAAGACACTTCCCGTCCGAAAGATTCGTGGGGAGGCCATTTTGGTCGTTCGTACATTGACCTGATGCCGTTTGTGCGTCGTCCGGGACCGGAAAGTGACGTACACATGTTCAACCCGATGGAGTATCACAGCAATACATCCCCCTTGTTCCAGATGTTGCGGGATGGGAATCACTACAATGTGAAGCTCGATCCGCTCGCCTGGCAGTCGTTGGCTTTGTGGGTCGATATGAACGCACCGTACCATGCCACGTGGACGGAAGTTTCCGAAGCGTTTCGCGGCAACTCGGATGGCGTGAAGAAAATGGCCGAGCGTACTCGTGAAATCCGTTCGCTCTACGCCAATCTTCATGACGACCCGGAAGATGGCAGTCATTTTCAGGCTGATCGCCCGGAATTTGTGAAGCCGGAAGAGTGGGTGAAGCCGGACACGAAGGCACCGGAAGGAGCAACGGTTCAGGTGCAGGCTGCTGATGCTTCCAAACTGGAAGTCGAATTGGGCGAAGGGGTGAAAATGGAGTTGGTGCGGATTCCAACCGGGAAATTCGTCATTGGAGACGATTTCGGCCATCCTGACGAAGCGAATCGGAATCAGGTGGAAATTCAGAAGCCATTTTACATGGGAACCACGGAAGTCACCAATGAAATGTACGCTCTGTTCGACAAACATCACAACAGCCGTTATATCGATCAGCAATGGAAAGACCACACCTGGCCGGGTTACGCCCACAATTTCCCGCAACAACCGGTGATTCGTATCACATGGCAGGAAGCGATGGAATTTTGCCAGTGGCTCTCGAAAAAGACGGGCAAGAAATTCCGACTCCCCACCGAAGCGGAGTGGGAATGGGCTGCCAAGGCCGGAAAAGACCAGCCGTTCTGGTGGGGTGGTTTGGAGGATGACTTCGGGAAGTATGCCAATTTGGCCGACCGCAGTTTACGGCTCTTTGTCGTGAAAGGTGTCAATCCGCAACCGCCGAAATCGTATGCGGAATACGAAGCGTTCCTGCCACGTATCGATACGGTGGATGACGGGCAAATGTATCCTGGTTGGGATACGGAAACGCATGCCAATGCTCCGGCAAGTGTTGATCCGGGGAAAGGGATTGCCTGTTACGAACCGAACCCGTGGGGGTTGTACGACATGAACGGGAATGTGGCGGAATGGACGCTCTCCGATTTCCGACCGTATCCGTACGTGGCCGATGATGGCCGCAACGCGGGAAATGCCGATGGATTGAAAGTCGTTCGCGGTGGCTCCTGGTTCGACCGTCCGAAAACGGCTCGAAATGGCTACCGTTTGCCGTACAAATCGTGGCAGCGTGTTTACAACGTCGGTTTCCGTGTGGTTTGTGAAGAGTAGTTCTTGGCACCCATGACAACGAATACCGTGACGGCATATTCCCATGTGTCGCCACGGTTTTTTTATTAAGGAGTCTCTGAGCCTTTCTTCAACAAATGACTTCGGATTATCAATTTGTCCTCTTTTGTGTTGTCGGAATAAATCCCTTTTTTGTCAAAAGGCCTCCTGTCCGCAAGGTTTCTGTACGTTCTGTAAACGGAATTTTTTGAGAAGAATTTCTGAAAAAAAGTTCCTCTTCGCCTCTTTTTCATTGGAAACCAGCGTCATTTCGGGGTATATTCCAGTAGTAGTCCTTTTCACATTACCCGTATAACGGCAGTATGTTATTTCTCAATTGAAAATTTGGGATATTTTATCGTTTTAATGGAGATGCTCGTAGGAGTATCCTGGGTATGTTTTCAGTAAGTTTTAGCTCTGATTTTATCAGAGAATGTGGAGGTCAAGATGAGGCAGTTGCAAAAAATGACAATCATTTGGATTTTTGTTCGGAAGTCCGGGAAAATTTCTTTCCGGTCCAGGCCGTTGAATTCGATGGAACGGAGGAAGGCCAAAGAAAGTTTCTATCCTCACCGCGTCCGTCGTCAATCTTCGTATGAAATCTGGAGGTTGCCTGGAAAGTTTTCTCGCCACGAACCTCCCCACGGACATACTGGAATGGCAGTGTAGAAACAGAATCTTTCGAGACAAATTCGGTTGAAAGGAATTTCTGACGACAAAAAGAGGAGTATCTGCAAGAACAGGTACTCCTCTGGAAGGTCGAAAAAAAGATTTCTCTCAGTTGGGAATTTGAGCCAGCATTCCGTCCGCCTTTTGACCGAGATAGGAATGCGTTTCCGGGTCGATACTGTAGGAAATGCGTTGTACGGAAGCGTCGCACATGGCCATGCCAAAACTGCCGGCGTGACAACTTCCAAAAAGGGAGCCGGAGTTCAAACCGAGACGATCCTGCTGAGGAGCGTTGCTGATATTACGCAGGCAATCGTCGTCGCTGCCGTTCCACTGCGTCAGGTCGTCCCCCGTCGCCGTTCCGGTCTGGTAGCGGTCGGACTGGACGTATTTTTCACCGAAAAGATAGGTGTTGGTCGTGCCATCCCGAATTTCGCCCAGTGTGGTGATACTTTTGTAGTAAATTACCCCTTTATTCCCGGAGGGATAGGTCGCTTTTTCCTTTCCCTCCTGGACGGTGGAGGGGGATTGCCCAAGCGCACCGGAACTTCCCGTACCGTTATTTCCCGCGTAATCCAGTTTGGCACAACTTGCCACTTTTGCCATGTTGTGCAGTTTCAATCCGGTGTAGGGGTAAAGCTGCGGCGCACGTCGAGAGGGGCAGAGGAAGAGCGGAACAGGCGTTTCCGCACGGGTTTTCGAGCCATTTTCCTGCTCATCGTCGATTTCTTCCACACCATTCTGGCCTAACTGGTACAGGGCGGTCTGTTCCAGATACGGGAGCAGGGAATACGTCCACCCTCCCGGCTGATGGATCCCAAAACCCAAATCGGCATCACCACTCCAGAAGGCTCCCCATCCCCCGGAAGGGAAATGACGCATTGCCGATTCCAGATTCATGGCCGCCAGAGCCTGTTGCCGAAGTTGATTGTTGCACTGCATTTGCCGAGCCGCTTCACGAGCTTGCTGCACGGCTGGCAGGAGCAATCCCACCAGCATTCCGATAATGGCAATCACCACTAATAACTCAACTAGTGTAAACCCGCTACGAGCGGGGGCGAGTTCGGTTGTTGCCGGCAGTGCCCTTTTCGGGTGGCGGTCGCTTTGCTCCCAGCCCCCCTTACCTTTCCAAAATATCTGCCACTCAACCAATGCAAACCCGGCTTTTCGCATAATATCTCCCCCAGTACAAAGCGATTCCCAAAAGTGCCAAAATCCAGGTATGCGGTTCAGGAACCTGCTGCGAAGCGATTCCCAAAACACCCACGCCGGACGCATAACCCGTAAAATCCCACAAAAAGACCGCGTCGGTATTGGCGGCAAACGTGTCGATCTGCAAGGAAGAAAGCCCTGTTGCGCTGAACGAATAGTTTTCCACCGACTCGTTGAGCCAATCCACAAACAAAGCCATATCCGCTTCACTGTTGAACTCCGTCGTCAGCAGTGAGAGCAAATAAGGGTCGCCGGAAGCGTTGATGGAAAGATACCCTTCCGTAGCGGCTTCCCCGAACGAAAGGGCGGTTCCCACGGTATAACCACCGTCAGGAGTGACATTTTTCGCCGGATTCAGCCGTGCGGTTTTGTTATCTTCGGAAAATGTAATCAGCGAACTGTTGCTCATAAGCTGCATATCCGCAGAGACATTGCCCGCAAAATTCACCAACGGCGTTTCCAGTATCGTCGGCGAAAGCGTCAGGACTGGAGAATCCATCGTCACATTCACATTACCGTTATAATCCGAATCCCCAGTCACCGCAAATGTTCCGAAACCCGATGTTTCATTGAGACGGACATTGATGTCACCGTAATACGTTACGCTGTTTGAAACCGATTGCCCACCGGAAAGCGTTCCCACCGTAAATTCACCGCCATAAACGTTCAATTCCCCACGTCCGTGCTGCCGTATAGACTCTTTTTGAGGAATGGTATCGTACTGAATCCACATCTGCGTGGCGGAAACGGTTCCTCCATATAAATTGTACTGGCTTGGCTCTGCGGTAAAATTAGTGGAATACGTTCCCAAACGGATAGCATTCGCTGAAATTCCTCCTGCGTAATGGTTGACGACGTTATGGACACCTCCACTACAATCGTAAGTGGAAATGAACATATTGTCAAAACCAAGAGAACTGGTGTCGTATTTATTGACCGTATTATTTCCCCCTGCCATGGTTAATTGTGCAGAGGTATCCGTCCCCCCATTTCGGTTTAGAAACGTAAATTCCGCTGTCGGAAGAAGGGTAATCGTACTATTCCCCCGCATCCAGAAACCGTTGAATGAACCACTGCTGGTACGGATGGAATCCAATTTTCCCGCCACGGTAATCGTTCCGTTGGTGATGTCAAAACCGTTCGTCTGGGCATACGCACCTTCAGGAAGAATGGCGGTAATCGCAGCACTATTATTATTCTGCGTCAATCCGAACGTCGCATGAACGATAAAAAGATTGTTACCGCCCCAGTTGGCAGCCGTGGTGAAATGCGAATCCGCACCCCCTCCTGTCCAGGTATACTCTGCCGCAGATAGAAAAACACCTGTTCCCAAAAAGAAACTTAGAACGAGTCCTCCCAACCCAAGTGTTAAGCTGGGGGGGGGGGGTAAAAATAGATGGTTTGTTCATGCTCGCGACCTCTCGATTGAAAAATAGTTTCGATTACCTGTAACAATACCCAACAAACAACATTTTACATGAGCCGCCCGCCGTTGTCAAGTAAAAATAGAAAAATTTTTCAAAATTTTGGGAAATCTTTCCCTCTGGGACGGATTCAACGTTATTTTTTGGAGAAATCGATCAAATAGCGTCCTTCCCGGCGATATTTTTGGGAGTTGCTGAAAATTTCCACCCCCCACTTCCTGTCGGGAAGCGTTTCGGAGGCTTCCGTAATTTCCACGGTATAAAAACCGCGGGGCAGTGCCTGGTAATGGCCCGGATTGGGAGCGGCGGGGGTGCAGATTCCGTCGGATATAACTCCTTCCGCACGGGCATAATCCTTCCCCAGAAACGGTTCGGGAATCAACGTCACTTTTCCACTTGCCAACGGCTTTTTTCCTTTATGGAACGTCATCGGAGCCGTTTCCAGCGAATCGCCTGCCTGATTCCACTGTTCGATTCGGCTGGCAATCTCCTCCGCACTCAACCCTTTGTCCCGGTTGGTGTCGAGTTCGTCCAACGCCGATTTCAATGCGGGGGAAGCCTCCAACTCTTTGCCAGCAATCTTCCCGTCGCCATTCTGGTCGTAAAGAGTCATGGCCTGCTGCGCCACCTCCTGAGGATCCAATTCGGGAGCACTTGGAGCCGGACGCCCTGACGAACACGAAAGGCCGCCGCACAACAAACAGGGAACGATTCCCCAAATCCATACATGTTTCATGATCTTTCCCATCTTTTGGCATTTCATGTTATCTATTCCGGTTGACCGAAGAGAACCTCTCCGCCGTCGCGAGTTGCCATACTGCGATAAATGTAAAAGTCGATACTTTCCGAGACGAAGGAAACGCTTCCATCCCCTTTGGCAAAGTTGCCGCCGCCGGGGTGCTGGCTTCCTACCGGCTGATCGTTGAAAAGGGCACCCCCCAGGTTGCTGGAGGGAAGTCGATTCATCGGCACCTGCAACATCCGAGCCGCGTAGAGAGCCTTTCCGATTCGATTCGCCCCCAGGAGCCAGTTTCGGGAAAGAACGAGGCCGTTGGAAATACCGTTGCGATACCAGCGATATTGAGGCTCGTCCCCCACTTTGGCAGGAGTGGTTTCCAGAATCAGGAACGTGTTGCTCAAACCATCCCTACAGGAACCCATTTCGATCTCGCCACCCCACTGGAATAACCCGTTTCGGGCGATGGCGCTTTCCGTCCCCGAAGATTCCACGTCGGTCGTCGGCGTGTAGGTGTTCGGATCGGAGGAAGATTTGTTGGCATTGTCGCTCGCTGTCCATTTCGTCCCCGCACAACCGGCATAATTGGAGACCGCTCCATAGAAATTCCCCATCACTTCGCCGATTTTGATGTCAGGATTACTGGGACAGGTGTAAACCGGGAGAACCGTCCGCATGAATTGGTCCCCCACCGTCCCTTTTTGGCTTCCTTGCTGATATTCCCAGGCTCCCAGGCTGAAATCAATGGCTTGAAAAAGGGCTTCCTGCTCCACATAGGGAAGAATGTAGGTGAAAAGGCCGTAACTTCCGTCGCCGGGAAAGTTGTAATACTCTCCGCCGTCCACACCAGGGGGAAGGCTTTTTTGCTCGCTTCGTAATTCAGGCACGCCAGCGCAATCTGTCGGATATTATTTTGACACGACATGCGTCTCGCCGCTTCCCGTGCCTGTTGGACTGCGGGCAGGAGCAGCCCCACCAACATTCCGATAATCGCAATGACGACCAGTAATTCCACCAGTGTAAAACCTGGGCGGAAAAGACTCTTTTGGGACATTTGGTTTACCCCCTGTTACCTATTCATAAAATGGAGTTTTGGCAGAAACAGATGTCATTATACCCGATAAGACGTTTTTTTTCAAGTGAAAAAACGCTATAAAAAAGGACATTTCTTATATAAAAAAAGTCAGTCTCCGGGGATGGGGCAAAATTCCTTCTTGAAAACGACAACATTGGGCAACATTGACAGAAAAATGGTTTCGTTATATAATGAACCACGTACCTGCTCTCCTCCATACTGTTTTACGGGGGAACTTCCCAGAATGGTTGGGGAAAGGAACAAAAAACCAAGGGTGTTTTTATGAGGATGTTTCGGAATCATGTTCACGGATAAAAAAGTCGGTTTTATCGGTGCCGGACAAATGGCAACCGCTCTGGCAAAGGGATTTTTGAAAAATGCGGGAATGACGGTGGAAAATCTGCTCGCTTCCGACGCGGTGTGGGAAAGCTGCGAACGTTTTACGCAAACCACTGGAATTCGGACAGTTGCGGAAAATCGGGAAGTGGTGGAAATGTGCGACGTGATCGTTCTGGCAGTCAAACCGCAAGTGCTTCCCGGCGTCATGGCGGAAATCCGTCCGTGGCTCAGGCCGGATCACCTGATTCTCTCGATTGCGGCAGGAATTTCCCTGGCAACTCTGGCTGCGGGATTGGGGGAAGGGGGGCGGATGATTCGCGTCATGCCGAATACGCCGTGTCTGATTGGAGAGGGGGCGATTGCGTTTTGCGTGACGGATGACGTGACGGATGACGATTTGGAACTGGTGAAAAAGTTGCTCAAGAGCGTTGGCCGTTGTTTTATTGTCAACGAATCGGCCATGGACGCGATCACAGGATTGTCGGGAAGTGGTCCGGCGTATGTCTATTTGATCATCGAAGCGTTGTCCGACGCAGGGGTCATGCAGGGACTTCCGCGTGACGTGGCGACGACGCTGGCGGCACAGACGGTGCGGGGCGCGGCTGGGTTGGTACTGGAAAGCAGGGAACATCCCGGCGTTTTGAAAGACCGCGTGACCAGTCCCGGCGGGACGACGATTGCGGGAATGAAGCAACTGGAAATTCATGGTGTTCGCGGTGCCCTTTATGAAGCTGTCGAGGCCGCAACCCGGCGGTCACGGGAATTGGGAGCGAAATGATGCACGGAAAAGAAGAACAAACCGCCTGTCTGGGATTTGCGCAGGTCGATATGGATCGCCAGCGTCGGTGTGGTTTTCCCGAAGTGGTTTACGCGGAAGGAAAGACCAGCGAAGCGATTGTGGCTATTTTTGAAAAACAGTTGGAGCGAGGGATCGTTCCGTTCGCGACACGGGTAAAACCGGAGCAGATGGACGTTTTGGAAAAGCGTTTCCCGCAAGGGCTGGCGAACCGCGTTGCCCGGACGTTTCGTTTCCCCCCCTCCACACCACCGCGGAATGGCAAAATTGCGATCATCACTGCCGGAACGAGCGATCTGCCCATTTCGGAAGAGGCGAAAGAGACGGCGTTGTGGATGGGCGTGGAAGTCGTTGAAATTCAAGACGTTGGCGTCGCGGGTCCGCACCGGCTGGTGGAAAATCTCTCCCGTTTGAAAGGTTGTTCGGCCGTCGTGGTGATTGCGGGAATGGAAGGGGCTTTGCCCAGTGTGGTGGGTGGTTACGTCGATTTTCCCGTAGTCGCCGTTCCCACAAGCGTCGGTTATGGTGCCAATTTCGGCGGCATTTCGGCCTTGTTGGGAATGCTCAATAGTTGTGCCTCCAATGTGACGGTCGTCAACATCGACGCGGGTTTCAAGGGTGGCTATGTTGCAGGACTCATTGCCGCCAACCGCTCACGCCGTACCTCTTAATCCTTATTTTGTAGCTTTGTTTTGGAGATTGAAAATGAATTGGCTTCCTGAGGACCATCGTGAGGAACCGCATCGTCGATACAATCCGTTGCGGGGAGATTGGGTTCTGGTTTCGCCGCATCGTGCCAAACGTCCGTGGCAGGGGGCGGTGGAAAAACAGACGGCAGAAGAACGTCCCGCGTATGATTCCAAGTGCTATCTTTGTCCGGGAAATACGCGAGTGACGGGAGACCGGAATCCTCCCTATACGGAAACGTACCTTTTTCCGAATGATTTTGCCGCGTTGCTTGCCAGTACGGACGAGACGGTGAAAAGTCCTTCGGCCACGCCACTGTTTCGGAGTGAGTCGGTGCGGGGAGAATGCCACGTCCTCTGTTTTTCGCCGCGTCACGATTGGACGTTGCCGCAGATGGAGGTGGCGGACATCCGTAAAGTCGTCGATTTGTGGGCAGCCAAAACGGAAGAACTTCTGCAAAAGTACACCTGGGTGCAATTGTTTGAGAACAAAGGTGCCATCATGGGCTGCTCCAATCCGCATCCACACGGTCAGATTTGGGCTTCCACCTCCCTCCCCAACGAGCCGGCGGCGGAAGAGCGGAATCAGAAAGCGTACTGGCAACAGTATGGACGCAATATGCTGGGCGATTATGTGGAGCAGGAATTGGCGTGCGACGAGCGGGTCATTGCGAAAAACGATGACTGGGTGGTGGTCGTTCCTTTTTGGGCCGTTTGGCCGTTTGAAACGTTGCTGCTTCCGCGATTTGAGGTGGCACGGATGAACGAGCTGAACGATTCCCAACGGAATTCCCTGGCCGCCATTCTGAAACAGTTCCTGGGCATTTACGACCGTCTGTTTCAGGTCTCGTTCCCCTATTCCATGGGCTGGCACGGAGCGCCGGGAAAACTGGGCGAAAATCACGACACCGCTCACTGGCGGCTTCACGCTCATTTTTATCCACCTCTTTTGCGCAGTGCCACGGTGAAGAAATTCATGGTGGGATACGAAATGCTGGCCGAGCCACAGCGGGATATTACGCCGGAACAGGCCGCGGCCAGGCTGAAAGAGGTGTGAAACAGGAGAAAATCGTTCCTGGCAAGATTTCAGGATGGCAACCACGGCGCACGAGCCACTTCGTCAAAAGAACGAATGACCGGGAAATTCCATCGGGAATAATCGTCGTTGTTGGAGTTGACGAGGATCAAATGTTGGATTCCAGCGTTCAACGCGGCGGAAATGCCTGTGGGAGAGTCCTCAAAAACGAGGACTTTTTCAGGCGTTTCCCCCAACATCCGAATTGCCTGAAGGTACACTTCGGGATTCGGCTTGCCGGGAAGCGTGCCGTCGTTGAGAATGACGCGGTCGTAGTCGAACCACCGGGAAAGCTGGAATTTCTCGAAATAAAACTGGACGTTCAGAGGAATCGAGGCGGTCGCAATCGTAAACGGCACATTTCGCTCTTTGAGAAAGTCGAGAAACGCTTCCGCTCCGGGTGCCAGTTCCATTCCCTGTCGCAAACAGATTTCCTGGTAGAGCAACTCCTTTCGTTGCGAATAATCTTCGATTTCTTCCGGCGAAAGTCTTCCTTCAAACATGTCGGCCAGGATCATTTCGTTGTTTTTCCCATGGTACTTCCGAAACATCGTCTCGGCTGACAGGGGAATTCCATACCGGTCGCAAAACCGAAACCACGCTTCGTTATGCTGCGGCGTGTCCCAAAACAACGTTCCGTTAAAATCAAAAACAATCGCCGGAAAGGAGAGAGGAATCATGTTCAGAGAACTCCTTTGGTACTCGGAATGTCGGAAATTCGCGGGTCTTTCTCCAAAGCCATCCGTGCCGCGCGAGCCACCCCCTTGAAAATCGCCTCCGCAATGTGGTGGCTGTTCGTGCCGTAGCGCAGCAGAATGTGTAAATTACACTGGGCGGCCGTCGCGAAACCGTGGAAAAAATCCCGCACCAGTTCCGTGTCGAAATCCCCCACTTTCGGCGTTGGAAAGTCTGCCTGAAAAACCAGAAACGGACGTCCGCCAAAGTCAACCGCCACCTCCACCAACGTCTCATCCATCGGCAGCAGCACATGTCCATATCGGCGAATCCCCGCTTTGTCTCCCAACGCCTGCGCAAAAGCCTGTCCCAGAGCAATGCCGGTATCTTCCGTCAGGTGGTGAAAATCGACGTGCGTATCTCCCGATGCTCTCAGCGTCAAATCGAGTGCCCCATGCTTCGCAAACAACGTCAGCATGTGTTCCAGAAAACCGACCTCGAGCGTCAATCGGGAAGTCCCCTCGCCGTCCAGCCCCAGTTCCAGCGAAATTTGCGTTTCATGGGTATTTCGCGTTATTTTGGCAACCCGTTTTTTCATGACAGTATCTCTCCCAATCGTTTCATGAGAATTTCCACCTCTTCGTCCGTTCCGACACTGATCCGCAGCCCTTCGCCATTCCCATAGGGCCAACGGTCGTACGGCATGTAGCGAACGAAAATGTTTTCTTCCCGCAGCGTCTGGTAAATCGGACGCAGAGGTCGCTGCGGCATCGTACACCAGAGGAAATTGGCCTGCGAAGGGGTCACGTGGAAGCCCAGTTTCTCCAGTTGCGGAACCATGGCCTCCCGCGTCTTCTTCATTTTAGCCATCGTTTCGACAAACCACGATTCATCCGAAAAAGCTGCCGTGGCTGCCACAATCGAAAGGGCGTCGCAGTTGTAGGAGTCTTTCACCTTGACAAATTCCTGAATCCAGTCGGGATGGGCAATCACAAATCCAAACCGCAACCCTGCCAGACCATAGGACTTGCTCAACGTCCGCGTCACGATGATGTTCCGGTTTTGCAGAACCAAATCGACGCAATTCTCCTCCGCAAAGTCCGCGTACGCTTCATCCACCACCAAGGGGCAGGGCAGGGCATCTGCCACGGCCAGGATCTCCTGCCGGGAAAGGACCGTCCCGGATGGACTGTTCGGATTGGGAAGATAAACCAACTTCAAACCTGGCGTCGGTGCCGTAAATTCAGGCGTCAGACGCCAGTTTTCGTCAAACAGAATCTCTTCCGAGCGGGCATTTTGCAACTGAGCCAGCGATTTGTAGAGAATGTAACTGGGGTACGGCAACCGCAGCGTTTCCCCCTCTCCCACAAACGTCCGCGTGAGAATCGTCAGAATATCATCCGAACCGTTTCCCGTCAGAATAAATTCCATCGGCACGCCGAATTTCTCCGCCGCCGCACGACGAAACAGGTTTCCCATCGGGTCGGGATACCGATTCAACCCCTGCCGAATCTTTTCCAAACACGCTTCCGCAATTCGGGGCGAAGGAAGATAGGGACACTCATTTGTATTCAACTTGATAAACCGCCCACTTTGAGGTTGCTCCCCAGGAACATACCCCGGCATAACGGCAATGTTGTTTCTTACAACAGACATGAATTTGATTAATGATTAATGAAATAATGATTCAGGATTAGTGAGGAGAAGAACTCCCAAACGTTCATTATACCACCTGCCCACCTTTTCGGGAGTAGGGGGGCAAGGGATAATGATTAAAGGTTACCATCAAACTTTTGGTGTCCCCATTTGGGTGGGATGTTTTTTTGTTGCGAGTAGTTTTTCCACATGTCGGTACTGTGCGGAAGGCTGAGGG
>JAUNBF010000174.1 GCA_030527185.1 Planctomycetia bacterium
GCAGATGATTTTACTTCCACCTCCATCCTCTGTGGAAAGTCTCCTACACTGCCAAATTCTCAACCGATTTATACTCCTTCCATTTTGAATTTCAGGAAAACGAAAAGAAAGCCCCTACCTTTGGGAGGGGTACGCCCGATAGGGCGGGGGGTGGGTTGGTGAAATGGCGGAACGACGCTCTATTGGGCAAATTACGATAGAACGCTCCTTTGTTATTCCACCCTGCCCACCCCGGTAGCCTAACGGCTACCACCCCTCCCCAAGGGAGGGGCTTTCGTGCGGAAAATCGGAAATTTCAAGGAACACTGGTATATTTATCTCGGCGACAATCCCGATTTTCAATATCCACTGAGGAAAAAGTGAGAATGGAAATATCTGCGTCTTCTGCGTAATCTGCGGATAATTCTTAATGTTGGAAGTCGTTGAAATTGCTGGATTTATCCAAAAAACTTTCCTGAAATTTTTCTTAAAAATAAGTTTTCCCGCCCTTCTTTTTTTTGTCCGCAGATTACGCGGAAGACGCAGATGATTTTACTTCCATCTCCATCTTCCGCGGAAAGTTTTTTACGCTGTCGACTACTCAACCGAAGTTTTCAAAATCCCAAATTAGCAAACAAAAATTGGAAATGCTCTGGGATTTTATGTGGCTCAGAGCCATGGAGTGAGTTCCACGCCATGGCTTTTTTGGGGGGTTAGAAGGTTCTGACGACGGCGACGAGGACTCCGTAGATGGCGGAGCAGGAGTTTTCGAGTTGTTTTTGGTTGGATTGGAGGGTTTTGATGAATGTTTTGGCGAGGAGTGGGTCGTACTCGCAGGTGGCCAGAAGGAAGTCGTTTTCCGGCGTTCGGAGGATGACCGTCTCGTCGCGAGCCGCAGTCCTGGCACGGCGGACGAGGAGAAGGTCGCCTTGGGAAATCGCGTATTGAGCAAGGAGATCGTCCTGAACCCGAAGGAGGAAAAAGTCTTCACCGTTGAGTTGTATTTTTTCCGTAAGGTCAATTCTTTCATCGAGTTGCGGATTGTCCACGATCTTTTTTCCCGTAACGTGAGCCAGAAGTAAAAGGCCGGTTGCGGTCTTCTCCCCCCGTTCGACGAGCATGATGGAACGGGAAAGGTTCGCCTCACGATGAATAAAACCTTTCCTTTCGAGCGCGACGAGATGTCCGACAACGCCGTTGGGAGAGTTGATTCCCATCTGGTCGCCGATTTCCCGCACGGTCGGTTCGTACCCCCTTTTGCGAACACATCTTCGTATGAACTCGAGAGCTTCCCGCTGTCGAGCGGTCAACGGCAATTTGGAAGTCGTTTCACTATTCCTGCTTCTCATTACGGACATTTTTCAGCACTCCTTTGCAAAATGTAACTCATTATAAGATAAAAACTTACGTCAATAACAGTCGCGCCTCCAACGTAACTGACGCGACATCTTTTCCACACTAAATCAGACACCTTTGTACCGCATATATTGCCATTTGTCAAGACGCTCTCTCAATAGAATCCGGCTT
>JAUNBF010000005.1:0-43909 GCA_030527185.1 Planctomycetia bacterium
ACATCCTGCGTCGGCAATACCTGAAATTCTGAATTGGACATCGAATCTCCCTCCTCCTTGATATTCTAATCCCCGCAGCGGAAAATGTCAAGTGTTGGAGCGGTTTTTTCGAGAAAATGGTAACATCCCCATGGGAGTGTAAAATCTTGAGTTTTCTGTTTTGGGAAAAACGAAGGGAAGTCCTTCCAAAGGAAGTCACCTGGAAGAAAAACGGAAATTTTTAAGAAATTTTACCAAAGGGAATCTCCTTTGCCTTGACAAATGAATTTAATGAGGATAAAATGGAATTATTGAATCTGTAAAAAGATTGTGTGGAAGAGAAATTTTTCGAGAGAGGTAGAGTCATGAACCAACGTTGTATTTTCACCCCCCCCCCCAGTTTAACATTGTAGTTCTGGGAATTCTCTTTCTGGCCGGGGTCTTGCCCGGTTGGGTTGTGGCGGATCATTATTGGTATGGTGGAACCGATAACAACTGGAATACTGCCGCAAACTGGAGTAGTTCTTCAAGTAGTTACACTCCGGTCACATCTGCTCCCGTATCCGGGACGACGGTTCGTTTTCTAAATACCGATAGCATAATGGTAAATTTTTCCGATTCCGCATCGGGACGGATCTATATTGATGGTGATTCGCAGGTGGAATTCGCGTCGGGAAGTCTGAAAAGTGGACGAATTCGCGTCGGGGGAAATGCCACAACAGTCCATCCGGTCTGGACGATTTCCGGCGGAGAGATTTCGGCGGATGATGGTTATACCGTGGGAGCGGCCACGCCTGCCACCTGGAATATCACGGGAGGAAAAATCACCACGACCTTTTTCTTCAATCTCCATGCTGGAGCCAGCAAAACCTTCGATACGGCAACGGTCTGCAACATGTCAGGAGGGGTGGTGATTGCTCCTTCGGGAACCCATATTGGGGAGTGCGGCTATGGAATCATGAATCAAACCGGGGGTGTTTTTTACGGAACAGGGAATGCTTTTATTGGTTCCAATGGTGGGAATAGTGAGAATGGCAATGGTTATTGGAATGTTGGGACGGAAGTTGCCGGAAAATATACGGGGACGGGGGAAGTGTACATTGCCGGGGATTTACATGTTGGTGGGGCAGCCAATTCCACGCGCGTCGGGCATTTGGCACTGTATTCCGGGTTGCTCTCCGCCCGAACGATCATGGTTGGAGCGGAAACGGGCTGCGACACGGTTTGGAAGGGTGGGACGCTGGTAAACAGTCGCCTGGAAGGGAACATGACCAACGAAGGATCGACGATTGAAATGGCCAACGACTTTTCCGTCACGCAAGCAAAAATCGACTCTCTGGCGGACGGGGAAACGTTTTTTGAGAAGTATCAGGATGGGCAAATCGGAACATGGACCGTCACCGGGACGTTCGCACAAACCGATGGAAGGTTGATTTTCGACATTGCCAGCGACACCCATTACGATCAATTGGTTGCGGATACGCTGGACATTTCCGGCGGCATTCTGGAAGTACAACTGTTGGAAGATTATTTTCCAACCCAGGAAACCTTCTACGATCTTTTTTCCGCCAACACCGTCACTTCCCTGGATTTGTCGCTGTTGGTTCCTGGAAACGCGCACCAGTGGAGTGTGACATCCGATGGTCGCCTGCACTACCAAACCGCCGACCAGGTTCCCGAACCCTCCAGTTGGATTCTTTTGAGTGGATTGTTTTTGTGGGGAATGTACTGTCGTTGGCAGCGGAAAAAGTCCTGAATTTTCAAACCCCTCCCAGAGACAGGGCCTTGGGAAGCGTGAATCTAAAAAATAAACCAGGTATAACGATAGACAACCAAACATTCGTCTGGCGGGGAGCGGGGAACTTTTCGTTTTGTCCATGAATTCCACGGAAAGTTCACCCCGTCAGTTTTCTATGGGCAAGAAAGGGAAAACAATGTCTCGAAAAGGTTTTACTCTCGTGGAACTGCTGGTTGTGATTGCGATTATCGGCATGTTGGTGGGGCTGTTGCTGCCCGCCGTTCAACAGGCTCGGGAAGCGGCTCGGATCATGCAGTGTAACAATCACCTGCGTCAGATGGGGTTGGCGGCACTCAATCATGAAAGCAGTATTCGCTCCTTTCCGTCGGGTGGCTGGCACTGGCGGATGGTGGGGGACGCGGATTGGGGCTTGGGAAAAAATCAGCCGGGCGGATGGGGATTTTCGCTACTCCCTTTTTTGGAACAAAACGCTCTTTTTCAGTTGGGTTCCAACGGTGATTCCACCAACACGCCCACGCAGGCCAAAAAGGATGGTGCCCGTCTGTGCAACGAAACGCCCCTTCCGTTTTTCATTTGTCCCTCGCGTCGGACGGCCAAACTTTACACTTTTCCCGATGGTCCAAACCACTCGCAGGTCTATAACCTCACCCAACCGAACGAGGTAGCCAAAACGGACTACGCCGCGAATCATGGCGACCGTGAGAATGGGGTGAGTTGCTGTGCCCCCTCGTTTACGCCTGCCACTTATTCCGACGCGAAAACATTCGTCTGCTCCGATTCACCCGAAACGGGGGTGATTTTCCGCTACAGTCATGTTCAGGTAGGCGAAATTCGGGACGGATTGAGCAACACCTATTTGATTGGGGAAAAATACCTTCTTCCCTCTGATTACGAGACTGGAACCAACGGTACCGACAACGAAGGTATCTTTTTTGGCGGAGTGGACGATATTTTACGAACCACTTACTGCACCAGCCAGAGTTCGCAACATTGTCCACGGCAGGATCGAGACGGACTGGACACTCCTGCGCGATCTTTTGGAAGTTGCCATGCCGGAGCGTTTGGGATGGTTCTGTGCGACGGCTCCGTTCAGAGAATTTCCTACAACATCGAATATTCCATCCACCGCTATTTTGGAAATCGTGCGGATGGGGAAATCGTCTCCCTGCAACCGTAAAAAAAGTGAAAAAATACCCTCGGATGGGAAAATGGGGACTTTTTTTCGTCAGGAATAGCCCAAATAGGAAAAAATTTGGTTTTTTTTGAGATTTTTTTGCCGATTTTAAAATTTCCCACTGGAATCGGACGATAAAATCTGTTACGATAGAGGGGATAAGAAGTTTATCAAAAGTATGCCTCCACCTTTCTTTTGGGAATGATGGGAGAGAGGCGGCGTATTTTTTCCCTGATATTTTTTGGTGTACCCTGACGAGACAACCTTCCGCAGTGTGCATTCCTTTTTTGATGTGGATACCGAATGGCTAAAATTGTAGTCATAGACGATTATCTCTTGATGCTGGAACAGTCGCGATTGTTTGAAAGCAAGTCGCAAATGGAAGCCTGTTTTTCCCAGTGGAAAGCGGAAGACCCGGAACATGCGGACGACGCGAACGCGTTTTCTGATTGGCTGGTGGAGCATCGGCATATTACCCGGTGGCAGGCGGACAATATCCTGGCGGGAAAGTACAAGGGATTTTTCCTGGGGCAGTACAAATTATTGCGTTCTATCGGTGCCGGCGGGATGAGTAGCGTCTATCTGGCCGTGCATACCCTTCTGGAACGGCAGGTGGCGATCAAGGTTTTGCCGAAAAGTCGTGTGACGACTGACACGTCGTATCTGGAACGTTTTCTTCTGGAAGCTCAGGCTGTCGCGGCGTTGGATCATCCGAATATCGTCCGCGCGTATGATATTGACAACGAAGGTGGCGCGATTTATTACCTCGTCATGGAGTACGTCGATGGCATGGACCTTCTTTCCCGCGTCAAAAAGGAAGGCCCCCTGGATTATTATCAGGCAGCCCAATACATTCGACAAGCGGCCATTGGTCTCGATTATGCCCACCGCGCAGGGTTGATTCACCGCGACATCAAGCCGGCCAATTTGCTGGTGGACAAGAAAGAGGTGGTGCATGTACTCGACTTGGGGTTGGCTCGGTTTACGGATGAGAAACGGACTTCGTTGACCCTGACTTACGACGAAAATGTTCTGGGAACTGCCGATTATCTCGCCCCGGAACAGGCTCGAAACAGTCATAACGTGGATGCTCGCGTAGATATTTACGGGCTGGGCTGCACGTTGTACTACATTCTCGTCGGGCACGTTCCTTTCCCCGATGGCACACTTCCGCAGCGCATTGCCGCCCATCAGAAAAAGATGCCAACCCGGATTCAGGATGAGCGTCCAGAAGTTCCTGAGGCGCTCTGCGATATTTGCTGGAAGATGATGGCCAAAGACCCCAACGATCGCCAGCAGACGGCACGGGAAGTGGCCGAGGACCTGACCGACTGGTTGTTGGACTGCGGCCAGAAAATAGAGGGTTACGCGGGTGGACGGTCGAATCGTCGTCGGCAGGATTCCACGGAGACGCTTGAAAAAGATGTCCTTCGGGAATTGGAAGCGATTGCGAAAAGTGCCGCTTCGGATACTCCGCGACAGGACGATACCTCTTCCGTGGTGAAAGGGCTTTTCCATTTCGGATCGAAAAGCTCTTCGGGAAGTTCCACCTCGGCCAAAAGTGCGGACAGTTCCACCGTGCAACTGGACGAACGCAAAAAAGGAAGCTCCCGAAAACGGCTGGGACGTGATTCCTCCGCAACGAAAAACGCGAAAGGAAGCAGTGTTCAGTTGGGTAAAAGCTCCTCTTCCGACACGAGTCGTAAAAAGGTGCAGGATGAGGCGGCTTTTTTGGATTTTCTCAGCAACAAAGAGCGATTTCGTCCTGCCAGCAATCCTGAAGAGAACGATTCCGCGGGGAGTACGGTTACGCATAGCGTCATTCAGTTGAATCTCCTCCCATCCGATTCTCAGACTTCCGCGCCGCGAAAAGGTTCTTCCGTCAACGTCAGGAAAAAAACTGTCTCTTCAGGAACACGTCCGAAAGAGATGCCTGTTAAAAAAGGGGAGAAAAAAAGCGACTCCAAAGTGCCGATTTATACTGGCCGCCAGAATAGTAAACAGGAGACCTGGATCGTCATCGGTGTTTGTGCGGCACTCCTGGTTGCCCTGTTGCTGGTCGCCATCCTTTTCCGCGTTTGAGTTGAAGTTGCGTCAATAATTTTCAGTCGAAACTACCACTGCGAAATCCTTCCAAATCCAATGTCAGATAGCGAAAACCGAGTCGGTGGAGTGCGTCGATCAGTCCCTTCCGCTTTTCAGGAGTTTGGAGGAATGTCTGAAACAAGGTGGGGGAAAGTTCCAGCCGTAAAAGTTCTTTTTCATGCACTCGGACGCGAAAGCTCTCCTTCGTGTCCCAAATTTGCCGAATGTGAGCTTCTGCCTGTTCGATTCGCTCCAGAAGTTCGCGGGTAATCGAAATCCCGTACTGAATCCGCGTCGCCAGACAGGGCACCGAAGGTTTTTCCGCCACCGAAAGTCCCCACTGCGCTGCACATTCCCGGATTTCCCGCTTGGTAAAACCCAATTCCTGGAGCGGGCTGGGGATTTGCAGTTCTTCGAGAGCTTTTTTCCCAGGACGCCAAACTTGAGCGTCGTCCGCATTGCTTCCCTCTATCAGAATGGCTATCCCCTGCTCCGTCGCATATTGCCGCATGGTTTGAAACAATTGCCGCTTGCAGTAATAGCACCGCAGTGAATCGTTCTGGCAATAAAGCGGGTCGGAAAGTTCCTCGGTCGAAAGAAAACGATGGGGAAAATCCTTTTCGAGAATCAATTTTTGCAGATTTTCCCGTTCCACTTGGGGAAATGAAGGGGAAATGGCGGTGATTGCCAGCACCTTTTCACGTCCCACCGCACGAATGGCGGCCTCCAACAGAAACGCACTGTCCACACCGCCGGAAAACGCGACCGCAATGGATGGCCAACGTTGCAAAGAAGACAATAAATGGGAGATTTTGGAGGTTTTCATCTGCCGATTGGGGTCTCATCTTTCTGTAAAACGAAGAAAAAAGGTGGACGGTATCCACCTTGCATTTTCTATCCAGACACATCTATCCAGACGCTCTTGGGAGAAGTTTTTCCGTCTCCTCCCAAGGATACCTGGCAAGTCCTTACGCAGAAGGAGCCGCTTCTGTCGGTGCCATTTCTACCGCCGCAGGCTCTGGCGCGGGAGCGGGGGCAGGTGCGGGTTCAGGGGCGGGAGCGGGTGCCGCAGGAGCTGGAACGACGCCGTTGGGACCAAACCCTTCGGGAAGTGCCACGGCCGGTTTGCTTCCATCGGGAGTTTCGTCGCTGAAAACGTCGAACCACTCCTTCTTGAAATCAATCTTGCGTCCTTCCGCCGCCGCAATGTTGGTCGTCAGGGCAATCACCGCGTCCGCCATCGCCACTTTCGGCTGGCAGCGAACCATCGGAGCCTCTTTGTCGATGTAATTCGGCTCTGGATTGTTCCGAACGCACCAGGCAAAGTGCTCAATTTCTTCCGTATAGCCGAGACTCAAATCCCGCAACGCCTGAATTCCGTAAGCGAGGTCGGCCTCATCCACATCACCAGCCGTTTTGATTGTCAATGGGAAATTCATCGATTTTTCATCCTTCAAAACCGAAATCGCACTCCCGACATTGTGCGTGTACCACAGCAAGGCGGTTTCCTCACGCTCCAGTTGCAGCGTCCCTTTCGTGCCGAAAACCGTTTCGCCATATCCGCCGTAGTCGTTGCCGTTGATGGCACTGTACGCAACCGCAATTTTCTGCCGACAACCCTGCTGGGTATTGGGATCGTAGCCAGGGGCGGGATATTCGTAAATGCACGAAATGTGATCCTCAATATCGCGGTCGTACGGGAAAACCGGTCGATTGGCAAAGGCGTTGACCGTCAGCGGAATCTGCTTTTCACCACCGTGCATGGCGGAGATGAAAATGCTGGAGGCATCCAACTGGTGACTTCCCAACTCCGCCATCAGCCCCGCGCTCGTCCGGTTCCAGAGCCGCCAACGAATCAGTTCCTCCAGCGCCGGTGCCTCATACGAAATCGTTCCGTCGGGATTTTTCAGAATGTGCGCTTCGTAACCACATTTCGCAAAAATTTCCGGCACAATTTCGTCATTCAGCTGCGCTTCCAACTGAGCCACCTTCTTCACCCACGAATCGGCATCCGGGGCTTTTTTCGCAATGGCGTCATCGCGGCGTTTTCTCCAGGAGTCGATTTTTTTCTGATGTTTGTCAATCAAATCCTGGTCATTTTCCGTGAATTTGCCATTCTTCGCCTGGAGTGCCACCAACGGCAACATCGGCTGCCAACTGTCGTTCCCCGGCAGATTGCCACGGTGCCACTGGGCGCGAATGTAGTGCAAATCGCCTAACAACCCCTGCTGAATCGCCTGGATGGCATTGTCGTAAAGGGCACTGTAATGACGCTGGTGCCCCGTCGCCATGTGACGCTTTTTCACCACGGCCAACCGCCCCATGTCCTTGCACTGACCGATGTCGTGCGCCATGAGTTTTTCCGTCAAAACGTGCAGCCCTTTTTCCATGGCCGCCATGGCTGCTGGCTGGTGCAGGTGCAGTGGCAACGCAATCAGAACCGCTTCCAGTCCCAACGTCTCGGAATCGGCCAGCAAATCACGGTAGTCGGCATAGACCTTCACATGTTTACGAGCCTCTTCCTCCGTGCCCCAGCCATAAACCTTGCACAGGCCGGGACGGACTTTTTGTGCTTTCGGACTTCCGGTGACATCACCGTTGAATGCCCGCCAAATATTGTACGAACGAATGTCCGCAATCGCCACCACTTCAATATAGTCCGGCGTACAACCTCCCAAAAGGACGTTCCCTTCGTCGCCCGTTCCCAAAACGCCCACGCGAAGTGGCTTGTCAATTTTGGAATAACCAAAATATTCCGCCCCCAAACCGTGACCGCTGCTCAATCCTTTTTCGATATACGAGCGGAAAAAATCGCGACGCATCAGTTTCGAGGCCATCGCAGCCCGAAAGTTCGCAATTCCCACTTTTTTTTCTTCCGGTGTGATATTCATAAAATAACCTTATTGAAAATTGTCTTAAATGGATAGGAAATTATTCGTCGTATTTGGACAAGTCCGGTTTGTCTCCTTCCGGCGTCTCGTCGCTGGCAATCTGGAACCACTCCTCCTTGAAGTAAATTCGCTCCGATGTCACCGCCGACATGTTTGTCACATGCGCAATAATCGCATCCGCCATCGCCACCTCTGGATTGCACCGGGGCTGATTTTCCGGGTCGGGATTCCGAATGCACCACGCAAAATGTTCCATTTCCTCCGTATAACCACGGCTCACTTTCGGTCCCGCCGCAGCCGTTGCCACCGCCGATTGCGACGCACCGCTGGACTGCGTATCCATCGTCGGACCTGCCGCCGCTCCTGCCGCCACTTTGCTGGCCGTTTCCTTCCGCAACAACATCGCTTCTTCCTCGCGACGCAGAATCAACGTCCCTTTCGTGCCGTAAACGATTTCGCCGTATCCACCGAAACCATTTCCGTTGATCGTGGCGTACTGAACCGCAATTTTCTGCTTCGCCTTCTGCTCATCTTTCGCGTCGTAACCCGGCATGGGGAATTCAAACGCACAGACAATGTGGTCGTTCGTGTCCCGGTCGAACGGGAAAAGGTTCCGATAACCACTCGCCGCGACGCTGATGGGATGTTGGTGTTGGCCACCATGCAAGGCCGAGATGAAAATACTGGCCGCGTCCAACTGGTGGCTTCCCAACTCCACCATCAAACCACCACCGGTACGTCCCCACAGCCGCCAGCGAATCAGCTCCTCAATCGGCGGGCAGACATATTCCGCACCATCCGTATCTTTCAAGATGTTCTGCTGATAGCCGTATTGTGCCGCGTCCACCGCAGCGTCGGCAATCTGCATTTCCTTCTGCTTCACGCGAACCGCCAGCTTGTCGATTTCCGCCCCTTTGGCCGCGTTGAGCCGAACTTTCAGACTCTTCAAATCGTTGAGCAACCGCATCGCCTGCGGGTCGTCCGGCTTGGCAGCATACGGCATCGGCATCTGCCAACTATCCGTCCCCGGCATGTTTCCACGGTGCCATTGGGCGCGGATGTAGTGCAAATCGCCCAGCGTACCCCGTTTGATGGTCTCCATCGCTTCTTCATACAGAATATTGTAATGACGCTGGTGACCAGTCGCCAGAAACCGCTTCGTTTCTTCCGAAACACGAGCCATCTCCTTGCACTGAGCCGTCGTCCGCGCCATGAGCTTTTCGGTCAAAACGTGCAGCCCGCGACGCATCGCCGCAATGGCACACGGAGCGTGGAGGTGAAGCGGAAGTCCGATAATCACCGCTTCGATACCATCTTCCTTCGCCTTGTCGAGACATTCCATGTAGTGGCCGTAAACTTTGACATGTTTGCGGGCTTCGTCCTCCGTTTTCCAGCCGTAAACATTCATCAGCCCTTTGCGGATGTTGATGATGGTGTCGTTGGAATTGTCGCCATGGAAAGCGCGGAAAACATTGAACGGACGAATATCGGCGATCGCCTTCACTTGAATGTATTCAGGATTGATCGCTCCGATCAGAACGTTTCCTTCGTCTCCCGTGCCGAGAACCGCGACGCGGAGAGGGTCGCCGTGGACTTTCCCATAACCATAATAAAAAGCCCCGGAAGTCAACCCGGTCGTGGCAATCGCTGCGGTCGAGGCCACCATGAAATCACGGCGCGATACCCGCAGAAACGCCTCTTTGGCCGCCGCTTGTTGTTGAGGTGTTAAATTCATATTTTTATCTCTCGTTTCAGGTTATCGTTTGTTAAATAAAGAAGGGAAGGTTATTTATCCTCTTCGATATACCATCCCAGGTAACGGAACAGCGGTTTGCCAACCCAGTTCCAGACGAAGAAGTCCAAACCACCCCAACGTCCGACCGGCAGCGTCGCCAGCATGAAAATCGCCACCATTTCGACGAAGTTCTTGTCCACCACCAACGCATGTCCCACTTCAGGATGTACCGGCGGGAAAATCGTCGGCCATGGCGGCTGCGTCATCAGAACCGAAATGAGGAAACAGCCTCCTCCAATGGCTGCCAATCGGGTACAGAACCCCAGAATCAGGCACACGCCGATAAGCGTCAATGCCCACGTTACCGTAAAATCGAGAAATTTCGTCCAACTGGAACCGACCAGGGGAAGGTGGATTCCGTAGGGGAGCTGATCCGTCGCCACGACAAATTCCGGCATGGCGGTTTTCTTTTGGTCAACGGTCAAAGAGCCATAAATCTCATCACAGAAGGCCACCGCCAGGGCGTCCAGCTCGTTCAGAAAGCCTTTCGCTTCGCCACGCAGTTTCAACATCTCCGACCACTGCCGTTTTTTCTGTTCTGGGCCGTTGTTTTTGGCCGCTTTCGCTTCCTGGAAACGTTTCAGCGAACCGAGATAGCCCTCAATTTCTTCCTGATTCCCCTTGGCAAAGGCATTCATGGCAGCGATGAAATTTCCCCATGCCACCTGGAATTGCTGCAACTGTTCCCCTTCGGGAGCGTACTTCTGGAGAACCTGATCATAGATTTTTTCCACCGGGTAAAAATAGGCGGGATAAATGGTGATGGTCTCTTTCTTCTCGACCAGTTCCCGAGAAGTCACCACCGCAGGCTCCTGTCCCTCAAATCCGCTATCTCCCGGTTTCTTCACATCGACTTTTCGATTGGTGGGAGTGAAGAACGTGACCTCCTTCTCCTCCGTTCGCAGCCGTTCGACACCATCCAAATCGGGGGCCATGGCATAGAAAATCGGGGCAAACGGACCTTTGGACAATGTGAGGAAAGGCAATGCGGAAAACTTGTCCGCATTATCAATCTTCCACGCACCTTCATAAAGAAAGTGCCAACCAATACTCAATCGCAAGACGACCAGCGCCACGACACTGAGTATTCCAATTTGAAAACAATATTGACGTTTCAGGGGAAACCTCCTTCCCAATAGGGGTGTAACAACATGGTTCCATATAAAAATAGATACTGCCTATTTTACCTCAAAAACGGAGAAAATCCATAGACTGGAGAAGAAATTTTGACGTTTTTTCTCAAATTTTTGCCATTTTTTAGAAAAAATCCCGATTCCGGCTTCCACTTTCGAGATATAACGCGGGGAATTTACAACCAGGAATCGAAAAAGTCATGAGGAAGAGGCCTCCTCCCCACGCATCTGAATCCACAAAAGAAACAACCCCTGCGGCGGAGCCGTCATTCCGGCAGCAGCACGACGTTTGCTCTCCAGTACCTCTTTCATCCCATCGGGCGAAAACTTCCGTCTCCCCACTTCCATCAGCGTCCCGGCAATGTTTCGCACCATATTATACAAAAATCCATTCCCTTCCACATCGATGGAAATCAGATCGTCGTCCCCCCCCATCCGCGGCAGCCCTTCCGTCGAAAGTCCCTCTCCACGCCGGACTTCCAGCGAATAAATCGTCCGAACCGTATCCTTCCGAGGGGAACCAACATTCTCAAACGAAGCGAAATCGTGCGTTCCGACCAGATATTCCGCGGCCAGACGCATTGCCTCCACATCCAACCGCGACGACGATTTTCCCAGTCGCCAAACATAGCGTCGGTAAAAAATTTCGGGATACGCTCCATCATGAAGGAGGTAACGATACCGTTTCCGTACCGCGTCCTGAATCGGATGAAACGTCGGCGACGCTTCCTGAGCCTGAATCACCCGAACATCCTCCGGCAGATAGGCGTTGATTGCTCTGGGAAAAACCTCCGCGGGAATCTGAGAGCGTGTCCAAAATGCCGCGACCTGCCCCACCGCGTGAACTCCCGCGTCTGTCCGACTGCTCCCCACCAGACGAACCGTCTCGCCAGGAATCACCTTTCCCACCGCTTCCTGCAAAACTCCCTGCACGGTACGTATCCCCGGCAAATACATCCAGCCATGAAAATCCGTTCCATCATAAGCCACCGTCAGACGAATCGTCCGCCATGGCAATTCCCCTTCCGGCATCCTTTCTGCCACTACTCTTCCTCCACCAAACCCGCATCCATCTCTTTCAACACCGCATCTTCATCGACCGCCACTTCACGGGAACTCTCTTCCACGTCCGCGGTATCTTCCGATGTTTCCGGGGGAACTTCCTCCGCCGTAATCCTTCCTCGCGTCCGAAGTCCCGACGTCTGATCTTCCTCCGTCGCGTAACGATAATAAACCTGCAACGATAACGCTCCCAAAGCGGTGGTATAAATCCGTCCTCCGTATTCTCCCCATGGATCGCTGTACGGATCCCAGCTACCCCGTTCGCAACCCTCTTTTTTCTGGAGTCGAATCAACTCCTCACGAATACTCTCATTCCAGCGTGTCCACTGTCGTCCGCCCAACTGCTGCATAGCCAGGGAACCTTTGTACCAAATGTAAAAATCAGGCTCCCGGTCCTCCGCGTCAGGAACTTTCCAGGTCGTGACCGCATGATCCGCCAACCGTCGTCCTGCCACACGAACGTACTCCGAGTCCGACTCATTCAGCAAAAATTGCCGCACCAGCATTCCAATTCCCGTCAGCGCTTCCGTCCCCGCCATGCTCGTGGTATAGCGCGTTTCCGAACCTTGCGTGTGACGATTAAAAAAGGTGCCAATCTTGTCCAACGTCTTGTACGGAATTTGATAGCCCGCTTCCTTTGCCGATTTCAACGCCAACACCTGCCAGCCTGTTACCGAAGTATCGCTCATTTCCTGAACATCGACTTTGTAACGCCAACCTCCGTCGAGGTGTTGGGTTTTGACCGTAAAATCAATCGCTTTTTTCATCGCTGTCTGGAAACGTTTGTGAACCGGCAAATCCATCGCCTTCGCCACCGCGCACGCTTCCGCCAACGCAAAAGAGGCAATCCCATGCTCATACATGAATTTTTCGTGATAAGGCGAACCGGGATACTTTTTCAGCCCCGGCGTTATCAGCAGACCATTTTCCTGCTGATTCTTCACCATCCAGGCCAATCCGTTCAACACATTCTCCGAATACGGATGCGAATTGTTATAAAAATGCCCGCCTGCCTGAAATGCCAGAATCGCCAACCCGGTAAAAGCCATCGGATAGTCGTTTCCCTCCAGGAACATCGCGTCCTGGCAACATGTATCCCGTGACTCACACGCCAGACGCTTGTCACTCCGTTGCAGACAATACCGTCCCCACGAACCAAACGACTTTCCCTTCCGGCCGCACTGATGACGTGCCAACCACTCCAACGCCTCCTTCACCGCCTTTTCGCTTTCCGAATTTCCCCCATACTCCTCAATCCACTCCATACGGTCTTCACGGGTTCGCTTTTCGTATAACCCCAATCCCTCAATCTTCTTTCCTTCCAGCGTCCCCAATTTCTGAACCGTTGCCTTCAAATCCTCCGAAATCACAATTTCGCAGACATTCCACAAATTCCCCTTCCCTTCCCCTTCCGGTTTGAAGGTATAAGTCTGCCCGCCATAATAGACTTTCACCACCGCACGCGACCGGGAAAGTGCCGTCGAATCGACCTCTTTTTGATTCGTGTAGTCGTGTACAAAATACTTGTACGTCCCCGGCAAAACGCCCAAAACCGTAATCGTTTCCGGCCCGAAACCCCTCCGTGCGTCGCAGTCCAACTGCACAAATTCCTTACTTTTCAGGTCTCCCTTTTCCTGAAAGCTGATATGGAACCGGGAATCGTCCGGCAGTGGGCCTTCCAGATGGGCATCCAAATCGGCAGGCTCTTTTTCCCACGTCAAAACAATCCGAATCTCCCCTTCTTTCAACCCTGGAGAGAGCGCCATCCGCAAATTCGGCGAATCTCCCCCGGAAATATCGGCCGTATGCAGTTCACTCATGTACCCCGTTTTGGCAATCTCAAACGTCTGTTTTCCGTCCGGGATTTTTTCCAGTCGAAAATGCCCTTCCGCGTTCGATTTTGTGGTAACATCCGTTCCAGGAATCCGCACCTCCACACCTTCCAAAGGTTTCCCATCCACCGCGCTGAGAACCAATCCTTCCAAAACATTTTGCCCGGAAATCGTCACGATGCCATCCACCGCAGGAACGGCAATCTCCCGTTGAGCCACGCGAAATTGCTCCCGATAACCCAATCCAATCGTGTCTCCCGTCCGCAATCCCCGAATTCGCCACTGAAAATGCTGCGGCACCCGCACTCGTTCGCCGGAAATGTGATCCAACAAAATCGTTCTGCGCTGCTCATCTTCCCGCGATATGGCAATATTGCCCCGCGAATTTCCAGTGTACGTCAAAATCAGACGTTCCGGGTCGAGAGAATCTCGCTGTACCGAAATACGTGTGTCCAATTCCGCGTAACTCCATACCGTCGCGTAATAAAACCACGCAGAAACCGCTATCGCCAAAGCTACGACTGCCGAAATCGCGTTGGCCAGCTTCTTACTCCGACGATATTTCCGGCGTGCCGAAACATGCAGGTTCTGCAACTCCTTCCGCAACGCCAACTCTTCCGCCGACTCATCTCCCCGTAAATCCGGCAAAAACGAGGTGTCCGAATCCAAATAGGAATTTTGAAGTCGCGGCGAAAAAACATTGAACAACCCTACCACTCCCGGTATCGGAGCCACAGGAGGTTCCACGCGACGCATCTGAACCGCAGGCTCCACTCGTTTCTGAGAATTTCCCGCAAAACTCTGTACCGGCGGCTCCACTCGTTTCTGGGAATTTCCCGCAAAACTCCGCACCGGCGGCTCTATCCGCTTTTCTGTGCCAGAGGGTGGAACGGGAGGTGGTACAGGGGGGGCACCATAAGGATTTCCTGAAGAAACACCCGGCGGCATGCCCATGGAAGAAACGGGAGGGGCTGGAGAAGCAGGAGGGGACAGTGGAACGGGGGGCGCAGCATAAGGACTCGACAATGGAACTCCCGGCGGAGTCGCCAGCGAAGGAGGTGTTGCGGCAGGTGGAACGGCAGCGGAAACTTCCAATGGACGCCTGCAATCCACATGAGGACAAACCTTCAAAAAATCGGCAACTTCACGATGACACCAGGGACATTTTTTCACGATTCCCAACTCCTGCAACAATCCATAACGGTTTAGTCCTCCAGCACACGTCCTTCTTCAAGAACTTTGCCAAAATTCTCGATTTCCCAGAAATGACCCCACGGCCCTAACAATGGTTCGTAATGGGAAGAATATTCGGGACGCGAAAATACATCCAGCAAAATCCCCTTGCTCCGCAACAATTTTCCCACATCTTCCGCGGTAAAGCGACCGTCGGCAGTTTTCTCATGAAACGATTCATCCGTCACCAGATAAAATCGCTTCACACTCCCCGCCCCGGACGACTTTTCGACCAGTTTCATCGCTTCCACCAACGCATCCAGTGCCGATTCCGGCAAATCCCCACCGTCAAATCGCGGAATTTTCTCTACCGATTCCTGAAATTCCTCCATGTTATCCGTAAAATCCTGTACCGCAAGCCATTCCCCATCCTGCGTATCGCCGAAACCGATCAGGGCAAAACGTGGCTCCAGCGACTGCGTTTTCAGCTTGTCCGCAAACGTGACACATTTCTCCTTCAAATCCTGCAATGACCGATCCATCGACCCCGTTGTATCGATCAAAATCACCCAATCAAGCTTCTCCGCAGTCGGAAATTGTGCCTGAGTTTTCAGACAAAGACCCCAACTCCGACTCCAGATGGAAACGTCCATCCAGTGCCCTGGCCGGTACGTCCAACTCCAGGGACGAACATAGTGCCCCGGCTGGAAATAGTCGTCGATAATGTCTGTCTGGATGTCATCGCAAACACGACGGCAGTAAACGATTCCCGGTTCCACCACCTCAAAAGAAATATCCAACTGACCCTGATGGCACGGATTTTGGACAATTTTTATATCCCGTAAAACCGCGTACCGACCAATCGTCATCGCATGAATCTGCCACAACAACACCAGAAAAAAAAGTATCCCCAAAATCAGCAACAGGCGTAACCGAAAATTCCGCCGGGAAAGCTGCGCGGCATCTTCCGTCATTCGCTGTAGCCAGACCTGCATTTCCTGGTACGTCGTCGATTGCACGCTCGGCGGAAGAGGGGATGAGGGCGGTTCTTGTCGAGACATAGGATTACTCGTTCTATCGAAAATTTCCTCTCCAGGAGACTCCCCTGTCTTCAGTCCACTTTTTTCCCGGCATGAAAAACACTCCCCAAAAAAACGTGGATAAAACAGGCCACCATCGGAAAAGGATTCCTGAAATTGTTCTCTATAAAATAGTTCTATAAAATATTATTACCCAAATATTATTGCCAACCTTCCCGAAAAAATTCGTTTCATTCCATCGTCAACGTCTGATCTCCAACGGTAATGAAGAATCGGCCATTTTTCTCCTCCCACTGAATGGGCAGAGGTTCCGCAGGCGTTCCATCCCCTTTTTCCCCTAAAACTTGAAACACGTTCAAAAAGACCGTCGTTCGGGATGCGTCTGAATTTTTATCTTCCAGAAGCAGCCGCCAACCGTTGGCTTCGGGAATATCGATCGGCACAATAAACGGCACGCCGAAAATACTGTTTGCCTTTTCGTCTCCAATCAATTCCACGGAACGCTCTTCCGAACGGGGAAGAAGTGGTGTCAAAACCAGACGCCCCGGAGAAATGGTGGCTCCGGTGGGAAGAAGGCTTTCAACATGCCAACTTTCAGAACAAAAATTCGGTTTATTCAGGGTATTCATCTGCCAAAAACGTCGAAAACCGGAATCCTTGACCGTCATCCGATCCAGAACGGCCAACAGAACAGGAACGTCGCGGCGATCCGTCCGAACCCAGGCAAAGGAACGGATGTAACTCTCTGCCCGATCCGCATACGCAGGGGTCAAATCCACTCGATACGACGACCGTTTGGGATTCTTCGCGGAAGGTTCCACCACCGATTCCAGAACACGTCCTGTCTGAAAGGAGGGATTTTCAAGCACCTCTTTCGGCGACCTCGGTGAACGCAGCACCACATTCTGCCCACCGTCATGAACCGTCATGCCATTGGGAATCTTCCCGTCGGGATTGAGAATCAGGCACACATTGTGCGAAGAGGAACCCTTGTTGAAATTCCTGTCGTAAGGGAGACCATAAAAATGATAAATCCCCAAATCCCGCGAAAGCCAGCCCCGATAATAAATCTGAAACGCTCCCGCATCGAAATGTTGATGATTCGCGGAGTGGTACCCTGCCCCTTTCAGTTCGATTACCACATCGTCCGAGTCCGGCTCTGCCGTTTTTCCATCCTGGAGCCAGGTTTCCTTCATCCAACCCGTACGGAGAATCTGCGAACCGAGCCGACTTCCCGAATCGAAGGCCAACGGAAGTGTGTCAAACGAAAAATCTGGCTTTACGGCCGGATCGTTCACAAGAAGGAAAAAAACAGCATCATCACTCCCCAAACGTCCCCCACGCTCTCGAAAATATTGGGCCTTGACAAGTCGCGCCAACTGAGAAGGTGCAACCCGCGTCGGTCCATGAGAAGAATCCACATAGTCGGAATCCAACGCGGGAACCGACTCCGCCTCTGGACTTCCGGCACAATGAGCCGCCATAACCAGCGCGGCAGGGGCGTAATTCAAAATCCCCCGATTGTAGCAATCCCCATCCGCGAACGCTTCACCGTTGGGCAAACGCATCGAAAGAAAATAAAGAGGCATGGAGGCCAAATTAGGATGAAAAACACGCTCTCCGCAAAATCGTTCAAAAAGCAAATCGCAAATGTACTCAAACTGAATACGATAGTTGCCGTAGTTAATCCCCTGATTGTGTCTTGGCGACTGGTATTCCCAACGACGCATGGGAACCAGCTCTTCCAAAATTTGCCAGCTACAGAAACGATACGCTTCGGGATGAGTATCATAAATGGCAAGCGACATCGTAAGCAGATCCCGCATAATCTGTGCTTCCGCCCCATGACCATTGACAATGGATTGACCAAACGGAGGCCAACCGCATTCCATCTGATTCGCCAGCCGCAACAAATGACGTTCCAGCAACCCTCGCTCCTCCTCAGAAAGAAGCGGAAAACACCAGTCATAAACCCAACTCCCCGTCACAATCGTTTGCCCAATTTCCCGCGTAATATCGAGCATGTTCCCGTACTCGACCCTTTCCAGATACCGGGTGGCAAGCACAATTGCCTCCCGTCCGCAGGCCTCTTCCCCTGTCATCAGGTAAACAAACGCTTTGGCCTGAATCACCCGAAGGAGGTGCGCGTGGTGCCCGACCGTTTGATTATCAGGAAACTCCAACGAAAATGGCTTCCGCGCATTCCGTAAAACCGACTCCCAGACAGCCCGATTTTCGCCTTGCGTCAAACGTTCACGAATTTGGGGGAGCCACTCCGGCGTGACAAGAATACGCGGATGCGTCGGCGGTGGAGTGATTCGAGGTTGATAATCTCGCGCTGCCTCGGGAATTTGCGGAGGAATGTATCGCGCATACTCCAGACAGGCAAACCAAACCCCTTCGGGAAGCCATATACGGATCGTCGAAGGGCCTTCAGGAAGCTCAAAAAGCCCAAGGCGACATTGGCAGGCATCCAGATTCCTCCACGGTTCAATCACATAACGCAAACTGGCCAATCCATCGTTGATTGCCATAAAAATCGGAATGGAATCCTTTTTGGAACGGGAAAGACGCAACCGAGACTGCACTTCTTCCGTCGCCCCTGCCCGCGACCAGAAACGATAGACCCCCGCTTCGGGAATATTCACATGAAGTACCAGATCAGGTTGTTCGGTCGGCGGAGTTGCCTTCAAACCTGCCTGGAGACGAACCCCCTTTCCCGATGGAAGGGCGGGGCAATCTCCCACTTCCACCCGCTCCGTATTCATCACTCCTTCTTCAAAAGAAATACGGGCAGCGTGGAGGGTCGCAAAGAGGAGAAAAAAACTGACAAAAACAGAAAGTCGGAAAAACATTCGCCAAATACCTCTTGCACAAACCGAAAATCCCATGCCCCTGCCCAGTCCTAACCTCTACCCTGCTCCAATTCTGCCCCAGCCCTTGTCCAGCCCCTTCTCGTGCCCTTGAACAATATTGCTCATCGGGATAAATTCAAATCCGCCCGCAATTCTGTGCGGGAAACCGTGCGACGCGGGGTTTTACGTGCCGAGGGCAAAGGTTTCTGTTCCTCAGAATACAACTTCCCGGAAAAGGTCTGGTCTTGCGGCTGAAGAGAACGTTTGCGCGATGTCGCTTTTCTTGCCGCTTCTTTTTCCAACGCTTCAAAATCGTGAATATAAACCGAAACATCTGTTTGGCCGCTCCCCACGGAATGTCCCGAAGAACGGTTGCCCAAACCACGGGTTTCCCAACTCCCTGCCCGCGAAACGCCACCCAATACCGCATGACCCCGGTCGGGAACCGTCACCGTCGTGCGAGTATCAAACGTCTGCCATCGTGGCAACTGAACAGACTGCCCCCAAACAGGAACAACGCCTGCCAAAAGCAACCCGACACAAAGAATTGGCTTGAACATGGAATCCTCCTGTCCAAAAAAGAAAAGAGTGAGGCAAAATACCCCACTCTTCCTTTCCTAATTCCACCCTAGAATTTCCCTTTGTAGGTTTCCCGGTGGTTACGCTCCCACTTCATTCGCGGACCAACGACAAAATCCACCATCCGATCATTTTCCCACTGGAACAACAATCGCTGATCGACTTTTCCTTCCTCGTTCGTCTTGAACTCCATCAAATAAGGAGCCACCGACGTATCCGAAGCGTCTCGCATCGCCACGACAATCCCCGTGCCAGGTGCCGTTTCCGCAATCCCCGCTGCCGGAGCAAAGGAGAGAAGACCGCCCTGATACAGACGTTTGCCACCAGGAAGGGTGTAGGTCTGAACCTGGGATTCGCCTTCCATAATGACGACTTTATTGGAACCTTGCGTTGCTGCCCAACGATCGCTCGCCGGGTCTGCCGCCACGCCACCCGGTTCCGGCAACACTGGGGTACTTCCCGTCAACGCCGCGTTGCCAGAAAATCGATAAATTCCACGATTCCCGTCCGTGCCGTACAAAATCGCACGATCTCGGCCTACCGCAACAGACATCCGCTCGTTGTCATCTTCCGCCATTCCGTCCAGTTTCTTGTACGTATCCAGTTTCTTGCCACTGATATTCGTCAACGAAATCGTATCCGCAATATTGTCGGCCAGAACGATCGAATCACTGTTCACCGGAACTGCTACATCGACCGGATGGAGCATGTTTTCATCCTGCTCCAAAATCACTTCCACTTTGCCGCCATCGTCAATCCGATAAACTTTCCCACCACCGTTGGGTACAACACAAATCAAACCGTAGTCCCGGTGCATGGCAATTCCTGTCGCGGTTTCAGGCAAATTCACGATTCCCAAAACTCGACCCTGTTCATCCACCTGATACACTTTTCCTTCGGACTTGCCGTCGCCGCACGAAATATACAGCACCATTCCTGGAGGCATTTCCGGCATGGGGGCAATCGTGGCTCCATCCAGACTGACACCACCATAACCACCGCCACCACCGTAGCCGCCTCCGCCGCCACCGCCTCCGCCATAGCCGTAACCTGGCTGATAATAAGGCAATTGCGGATTCCAGTACGGAATCTGTGGATTGTACACCAGCAAATCGGGACCGTAAATGACCGGAACCTTCGGCAACTTCAGTTTCGGAGCCAGATTCCGCACACGCTGCTTGAACTGCGGAGCCAGATTCACCATATTATTCAGACGATTGCTGTTCCCCATGCCGTTGCCATTGCCGGGACCTTCCCCCATTTTGTCTGTCGGCAAAGGTTCGTTCGGATTGGGGCCTTCTTCCGGGCCAGGGCCTTCGGCAGGATCGGTCGAATCGCCCGTCTCACCATTCCCATCGCCGCAGTCGCCTTCCCCACTTCCGTCGCCAGAACCGCTGCCATCACCCGTGCCCGGTCCACTTCCCGGTCCCATTCCAGGGCCGCTTCCCGGTCCTGTCCCCGTTCCCGGAGTATCTCCCATTGCCAAGGTCGCCGCCATGCCCAACGTTCGTCCCAGAGGATCAATATCCCATGGCGAACCTGCCCCCGCTAACGCTCCGGGGCCACCACCATGCCCACCGCCGCAGGAACCACAACCACATCCGGGACCATGCGAGACCGCCAGACAATCTTTGCAACCACAGTCATCCCGATGGCCTGCCACATGTCCATGCGTATGATGATGGACAGCCGGAACATAACCGTCATGATGGTGAACCACGCGATCTCCGTGATCATGAACCACACGATCTCCGTGATGGTGATGAATCACTTTCGTATCATGGTGTACCACATCCCGGTGGTCATCGTATACATGAACCGTTTTTTCCCGAACTACGGGAGCTTCGCGAACCACCACCGGTTCCCGGTACTCACGCACCACGGGCGTTTCCTGAACCACTGGCACTTCCTGTCTTACCACCTCTTGCGGAGCAGCATCCAAAGGAGCTTCTTTCTGGAACAACGGAACGCGAACATCGCCGTTTTCCAGATAACGACCAATCATGTTCGTCCAGTCCCCTTCAAAAATCACCAGAGACTGTTTGGGATTGTAACCTGCCGCGGTGGCAATGGTCTCACCCTGTTCGTTGACTACCTTAAATTGACTCCAATCCGGCGACGTGCCTGTCACATCCAGACGAATGTGCAGAAATTTTCCCGTCGCGTCGGCCGTTGTGGCCTCACCTGGCATGTCCGTCGATTGTTTGCTAATCGAGTTCACACCCCAATCTGCTGCAAATGCCAACGCACTGCCCAATAGCAGGTACGTTCCCAGCAGTAGTCGGATACTCCTTTTCATGATACGACTCCTCAATCTGATAAGCTGTGGGTTGAAATTGAATGACACTTCAGGTTATTTTTCCGACTTCCGGTTTGGGTGTTACTATTGCGCACTTTGTCTGATTATTTAAAATGAAAGACATTCGCGAAAAACACACAACCTTTCCACGTCCTTACATAACCTCTTCGATTCCCAAAATTTCAACACCTCTCTAATGAAAACCTCCACTTCAACTGAAAAGGATGTGTTTCCCACTCCATAATCCTGACGCATCGTGCGTCGCCCAATTTCTGAGAGTCGAAAATCCGCTTTTTCCCCAAAACAGATTCTCGTCTTCCAGTTTACCATTCTTCCCCGCAAATTGCAAGTAAATATCTCACCATTTTTGCTAAAAATCTCAAAAAATTTATATTTTTTAAAAATTTCCCCCCTTGTTCTCTGGTTTCCCACAAGATTTTTTAGTTAATATTAACTAATCCAAAATGGCTTCCCTTATTTTTTATACGCATGGAGTTTCTAAAAGGCTCTCCAAGAGTTTTTTGAAAAAGAGGATATTACGACAATTCCCGCAGAACACGGCACGGATTCCCCACCGCCACGACATGGGCAGGAATCGGTTTCGTCACGACGCTTCCCGCTCCAATGACGCTGTTGTCGCCAATCGAAATGCCGGGATTGAGGATGGAATTTCCTCCAATCCAGACGTTGTTCCCGATGCGAACCGGTTTTCCAAACTCCCAACCACTTTTTCGGATTTCCGGTTCCAGAGGGTGGCACGCCGTGTAAATCCCCACTCGCGGTCCCAAAAGCACATCGTCCCCTATCTCAATCGCGCAAACATCGAGAAAAATGCAATCGAAATTGGCGTAGAAATTTTCTCCCAGAAAAATATTAAAACCGTAATCACACCGAAACGGCGGCTCGATATGAAACGTCTTCCCCACCCGTCCCAACAATTCGCGAAACAGGGATTTTCGTTTGGCCACTTCCTCTTCCGTCGTCTGGTTAATTTCCCGTGCCAGCCGTAAAGCCCGTCGGTGGGCTTCCCGCAGTTCCGAATCGGACGCGAGATACCATTCCCCCGCCAGCATTTTCTCTTTTTCGGTCATGGTTGCCGCTTCACCTTTTCCAACGATTGTTCTGCCGTCACGCCCATGGAAACGTAGAAATTCATGAACGTATCGAGGCTCATCTCCGCCGGAAAGACATCTTTCGACGGTACCAGCAACATCGCTCCACCAAACGGAATCGGCGCTGTCGGAACCACCACAATTCGATACGCCTCCCCGTCAATCAAAAACTCGTCCCCCAGCGACATCAACGCCAGCAAAAGCGTCCCCGGCGCATTTCCCATCCGACAATAGACCGGCTTCATGTTCTGCATTTCCTCATTGCCATCTTTTTTCAGCAGATTCATCAATTTGCTCGTCGTATCGTAAATTTGCCCCACAAGCGGCACCCGTTTCATCTGCTCGTCGAAGAAAAGCTCCCAATAACGATGCAAACCGATATTCATCAAAATGCCGAAGAGGAAAATCAGAAACAGTACAATCAGCCAGCCCAGCAAATAGGGATAAAACGCACCGTTATTCAACTGAATCCCCAATTCCGTCAGCCCTTTGCCAATCATCGTTTCGGGGCCGAGGTAGACTTTCAGCAAATTCGCAATCCACGCCACCAGAGCACACGTTACAATGAGCGGCAGGAGCGTCAACAAGCCGGTCAAAAAACAACGCACAATCGCCCGTATCATGTATTCTCCTCTTTTCCCGCATTCCCGGAGGGGACTCCGATCCAGCGACGTATATGGCTCATGGAATATTCTCCCATCGACGTAATCATGATAAACAAAATCGGCGTCACGAGGATACCAATCATCGTCTCTTCCAACATCCCGCCAAAAACAGCCGTTCCAATCGCTCGACGACTATTCGCCCCCGCTCCGGTGGCAATCATCAGCGGCACGACGCCTAAAATGAACGCATACGATGTCATCATGATTGGTCGCAACCGCAATCGTCCGGCCTGGGCTGCCGAATCGACGATGGAATGCCCTTCTTTCAAATGCACATCGCGGGCAAACTCCGTAATGAGAATCGCGTTTTTGGCCGACAAACCGACCATCAGAATCAGACCGATCTGCGTATACAGATTTATATCCAGCCCGGCAAGCCAGACCGCCAACATCGCTCCCGAAACGCCCAACGGAACCGCCATCATGATGATGATCGGCGCACTCCAACTTTCGTACTGTGCCGCCAGCACCAGAAATCCAAAAATCATCGACAGGATGAAAATCACCGCAATCGCGGCTCCTGCTCGGCTTTGCTGGAGTGCCAGTCCCGTCCATTCCACCGCAAAACCTTCCGGCAACTGCGTTTGCACCATCTCCTGCAACTCCGCCATCGCGTTTCCCGTACTTCCTTGCGGTCCCAGCGTCCCGGTCAACAGCGTCGTGGTATAAAGATTGAACCGATTCATGAACGCTGGCCCCACACGATCCTTCACCGACGCAAACGTTCCCAACGGCACCCGTTTCCCCTCCCCGTTCATCACCGGGAGCTTCAGAATGTCCTCCATTTCATCTCGCGCCATCTGTTGTGCCTGAAGATTGACTTGAAAAACCCGCGAAAACGTGTTGAAGTCGTTCACGTACTGCGAACCGAGATAGGCCTGCAACGTGGCGAAGACCTCATTCAGATCGATTCCCATTTTCTTCGCTTTTTCCCGATCAATATCGAGATAATACATCGGATACGTCGGGCTGAACGTCGAGGAAATGCGGCTGAAATTCTGCGACGTGGCGGCGGCCTGCGACAGCGTCTGTGCCGACTGGAAGAGTGGCATGACACCCGTTTCCGACTTGTCGATCAACTGTGCTTCCACCCCGCCCGACGTTCCAATCCCGGAAATAGCGGGCGGCACAAAGGCAAGAATAAACGCTCCGGGAATCTGCTGATTCAGCGTCTGCATCATCCGTTTCGCCACATTTTCCGCCAGTTGCGGTGTTGCTTTCCGTTCCTTCCACTCCCGCAACATCACAATCCCCAACCCCACATTCGTCGAGGAGGTCGAGTCCAGCATGGAAAAACCGGGAAGAAAATGGGAGTTTTTAATCACGTCGTTAAATTCTTTCGTGAAAATCTCATTCACTTGCCGACAAACGGCGTCGGTTCTCTGGAGCGACGTTCCGTTCGGCAAACGAACATCCAGAAAAACAACCCCCTGATCCTCATTCGGAATGAAGCCGGAGGGGATGACCTGAAAACCATACCAGACCGCCGCAATCAGAAAGACCCAGAAAAGCAAAATGCACCCCGGATTCCTGATGAAAAAATGGAGGTTGCGCTCGTAAAATTTCGCAAATCCATCGAATCCACGGTTGAACCATCGGAAAAAGAGCCATTTCCGCTCCTCTGGAACCGACGGACGCAGAATAATCGCACACATCGCCGGCGAAAGCGTCATGGCACAAATCGCCGACAAAAGCACCGACCCGGCAATCGTCAACGCAAATTGCTGGTACAGAATCCCCACCATCCCGGAAATAAACGTCGTCGGCAGGAAAACGGCCATCAAAACACACGTCGTCGCGATAATCGGCCCGGAGACCTGCAACATCGACTGAATCGCCGCGTCGCGTGGTGAAAGTCCCTCCTCATCCATCAGCCGTGTGCAGTTTTCCACCACCACAATCGCGTCGTCCACCACGATTCCAATGACCAGGATCAACCCGAAGAGCGTCAACGTATTGATCGAAAAGCCGAACAGCCCCATCATGAAAAACGTTCCGACCAGGGAGACCGGAATCGTCAGCGTCGGAATCATCGCCGCGCGCCAGTCCTGCAAAAAGAGATAGACCACCGCAATCACGATGAAAATCGTCAGAATCAACGTGAAAATCACCTCTTCCAAACTCACCGAGATAAACACTGTTGTGTCGTAAGCGCAGACGTAATCAATTCCCGCACGTTCCAGTTCCGGCTTCAATTCCTCCAACTTGTCATTCACCGCCTGTGCCACATTCATCGCGTTGGCTCCCGGCATGAGATAGACCGCCATGGTCGTGGCGTTACGATACGTATCGTGGAGCGGAATTCCCTTCAAATCGGGATTCGTCTTGCGGATTTCCTCCAACTCCCTTTCCGACGGCGGAAAAATCATGTTGTACGACCGCATGTTGTACGTCTGGCGAGCCAGTTCTATCCGGGCAATGTCCTTCAATCGCAAAACCGTTCCGTTTTCCGTCACGCGGACGACCAGATTCTCGAATTCCCCCACCTCCATCAGACGCCCTTTTGTCGTGATGGTCAACGTCTGCAACTGTCCTTCGGGGGCGGGTTCCGCACCGATACTTCCCGACGCCACCTGAACGTTCTGTTCCCGGATAATCCTCTCAATCTCCTGCACCGAAATGTTCCGCTCCCCCAGTACCTCCGGGTCCAGCCAAACGCGAATGCTGAAATCTTTCGGGTCCATCACCGACGCTTCCCCCACCCCTGGAATACGTGCCACCGCGTCCTTCACATGAATCGAAACGTAGTTCGCCAAATATTCCTGATTTTTCGTCGGGCCGGCATTCTGGTTCATGGAAAAGCTGTAGAACGCCAGGATACTGGGCGACTTCTTCTTCACCGACAACCCCGTCTGCTTCACCACATCCGGCAGACGCGGTGTCGCCAGATTGGCCCGGTTGTTGACGTTCACCGTGTTGATGTCCGGGTCGCTCCCAATTTCAAAGTAGACGTTCAACTGATACGTCCCGTTATTCGCACAGGTCGATGTCATGTAGAGCATTTTCTCCACGCCATTGATCTGCGTCTCGATCGGAATCGCCACCGTATCGACCAGCGTCTGAGCGTCCGCCCCCGGATAACTGGCACTGACCGTCACCGCGGGCGGAACAATATCAGGAAACTGCGCAATCGGCAATTGAAGTGCGGTCACCGTTCCCGCAATGAAAATCAACAGTGAAACCACACTCGCAAAAACCGGCCGATCTATAAAAAATCGTGAAAACATTCCTCTCTTTTCCTTAAATTAATCATTATTTTATAAAGTCGGTTTCTTCCAGGCCGCATTCTCGAATCATTTTGCCCCAGCGATCGACCGGGAGTTCTTCGTCGTCAAAGTTGTTGGTTCCGACGGAAAATTTCGCACCCATTTCCTTGGCCATGCGGATAAATGTCGCGTCTGGAAAGCGGGAACCGGCCTGGATTTCCAGAGCAATCCCCTTCTCCACCGCCTTGGCGATAATCTGTTTCATCCGCTCGGGCGTCCAAAACTCATGGTAACGGTCGGCCAACTGTGAGGGCAGATACGTCACATTCGCCAGGATCGTAATCGGCTCGTCCAGAATCTGCAAGTTGTGCTTCATGTAACGTTCCATCCACGCTTCTTCATCGTCAATCGTGTACGATTCCGTCATCCAGAGCCGAATCGGTTTCTTTGTTATCGGGTCGGCCATAATCATCGTGTCGGCCAGCACAAAATCCAACTGTTTCAACACGTTCGGATCGAAAAACGTGAACCAGTCCCGGTCGTTCACCTGCATTCCCACCGGCAATTCCACCCCCGCTTCTTTCGCAATCCGTTTCTGCTGGGTAATGAAAGCCTGTAAGGTCTCGTTACTGTGGAGCGGCCATTCCCGACCGGAGTTTTCAAGAACCGTTGATCGAATACCGGTCCGTTTTTCCCGTTCGATCGCCTTTTCTGCCGTCATGTTGCCGCGCAGGTGGATGTGGTAGTCGCGGAGTGTAAAATCAGGCAAATCGCGGGGAATCTCGTACCGTTCCTCCAACTGCAACGGCGTCCGCACGCGAACTTTCCCCGGCAAATCCCCTTCCCAAAGCAACCGCACACGATATTTTCCCGGCTGCAACCGAATTCCCTCCAGCCGTTTTTCCTGATACGCCCCTTCTTTCAGTGGCAGCCCGTACTGCGAGATTTTTTCTCCCGGTAGTGCAAACCCGTACTGTCCCTGCGTCAACACCATCGGCAACGTCAGGCTTTCCCCGGCAATTTCCAACCGTGGCGACTTCCACTCTCCCGTATTTTTCGCGTCGGCCAGGAACTGTACCTGAAAACCGACCGTGGCGGGCTTTTCGCGAATTTCCAGTTCCCACTCCCACGTCCCCTGCTCCTCAGGAGTCACTTCCTGCCAGAGCGGGTAAATCATCCGTTGGAACCACTGCCGCCCATTCCGTTCCACGAGCCGAAACTCGATCCGTTTATCGAGAAGCGCATTCCGCGCTTCCACCGTCTTTTTCCCGCCCAGAATCGGGTCGATCCGAAACTTTTCCCGCACTTCCGCCGGAACACGTCCCGAAAGCCGCAAATCTTCGTATTTCCGAATCAAGTCGAGAATCTCCATCGTAAACGGATGTTTGGCCGCCGCGTCCACCGAGACCTGAAACGACATGGAGGAATTGTACCCGATGGTCGCTCCCAGAACGTATTCGTACATATCCGGCGTCGCCCTGGCATCGTAGCCGTAATACCACCCAATATCCAGCGGCATTTCACTCTGTCGGAAGTACGTAAACGCGGGGGAACGCTCATCCAGATACGCCTTCAAATCGTCGTGTCCGTCCGCCGAGGCGCTGCGGGTGAGCAGGTACCACGAGTACGGCGAAAAACTGCTCGCCTGGTACTGGATATTCTTGTTCTCAATCGCGTCGTAAAATGCCCGGTGCAATTTCGCGTTGTAATACCAGTGGTCGCGTCCGTCACTGCGTCGCTGGAGCAATTCCGAACCATCAAAATAAAGCATATCGATCGGCAACTGATTCACCAGTCGTGCCAGATTGGCCGCCACCTCTTCCCGCAACGTGGAGTCGAGGTCGTACATGAAATATCCATACGCCCGCACCACATGCCGAATCGGCGTCCCCTCGGCATGTGCCACCGCTTTCGTTCCGAGATACCCTCGCCGACACTGCGAAAAACCGTCCTGATTCTCGCCGTAATAAATCAGTTCATCCCCAATACGAATCACCTGTCCCTGTCCCATGTACGGATGTTCATGAATGGGAAATTCGCTGGCAGGTGTGGTGGTCGGAATTGTCGTGGCCTCGGCGGTAATATCTTCCGCAAGCGTCGTCTCCACGCCCAAAACCAGACGCTCGTCCGGCACGGGTGTGAGGTACGAATCGGGCGGATCAATCGACGCGGCCAGCAAATGGAGGCCAAAACGGATTCCTTCCCGGTTGAAACGCTCGATCATCGCTCGCAATCCCGCCACGCCATCCTTGAAATTTCGCGTATTGACCTCGTAATGTCCCGGCGTTTGGCACCACGAATGTTGCAGGAGCAAAATCTGCCGAAAACCGCCCCGTTTGGCTATTTTCAGAGCTTCCTGGTACTGTTCCTCCCGAAAATTCGTCAAGAAGAAGTACGATTCCTTCAGCCACGGCGAATCGTTCCGCCAACCCCCGCCCGGCCAGGGATTCGGCAAATCGGCCATTTTCTGGAACGTCTGCACCGCCGTTTTCCACTCTTTTTCCGACGACGCAATCACACCAAACGCTGCCGGAGCCATTCCGTGACGGGCATACGAGCGAACTTCCAACGTCCGCGCCGGCACATCCCAATAAGCATCCTTTTCCGACTCAAAATCGGCCAGCAAAACCGTTCTCTCACTCCCATCCGCGTTCTGGAAAACCGCCTCCACCTGGTCGATATGGCACTCCACCGTCTCGTTCGCAGGCAGGCCATTGTAATAAAACCGCATTCCCCGCACGTCGTCATACCGCAAATCGTTCAAGGCAGGCCGATTCAGCGTCACTTGCCGATACCCCAAAAAATCGATCGTGATATAATCGTCCCGGTGCCCTCCTTGTCCATCGTAAAGCTGGATTTTCAGAGCTTCCCCCTTTTGGTCGCCATGCACCCAAGCCCGAATCGCCTGGCAGCCAGTCAAATCGAGCGTCTTGTCAAACGCCTTCCCACGCACACTCCAACCGTCTGCCGTCGGACGTTTACTTTGCGCGGTGAATTTCGCGTAAGCCTTCCCCCCTGTCGGCACCCCCTGCCCGTAAGCGGGATAGGCTTCCCGCGTAAACGTATGCGAACAGTTTTCCCGATCATTTCGCATTCCCCGAGCATTCTGCAACTCGGGCCGGACATTCAGACTGGCGGTCATCAGGCCGAATTTCCTCCCCTCGTGAATCGCGTTGTTGATGGTTCGGACATACTCCGCCTCGGCAGGAATGCCCAACTGAAAAAGCTGCAACGACTCTGCCGTCTCACGAGGCTGAAATTCCTCCAGCCGGAACAACGCTACGCCGCGAGTGGTCGTCACCTGGAACCGTGCCGTCGAATCGTCCGCAAACGTCACACGCACGTTTTCCCCATCCCGCACCACATTTTTGACCGGAATTACCCCTCCCTTTTCCGTGGTGTACGAAAACGCGCAAGGAGATGTGTATTCCGCGTCCGGGTACGTCAATTTCACACATCCCTGCGGCGAAATAGCCAGTTTTGCCTCCTGCAAATCCCAGACTTGCGCATACGCCGGAACCATCCAACTCATCCATAACCAGGCGAGAATCCACTTTTGCATAACATCTTCCTTTCATCGTTCGGTGGGAAATTTTATACTATCGATAATTGTCCGCAATCCATGCAGTGGGACGGACGCTGCGCAAAAAATTCGGCGAGTGCCAACCCGGCAAAACCTGATCGGGATTCGGCTTGCCATGGAACACCACGACTTTCGTTTCCGCAGGTGGTCGTTTCGCTTCCAGAAAATAGCCCATCGGGAACGTTCGCAGGCAACTCCGCTTGAAACTGCAACACCACTCCTTCGGCCAATATTCCAAAATCCCTTTTTCCTTCATGCAGTGCGACAGGTACGCCTGCTCGTTGCGGAATCGGGCACGCACCTCGTCGCCATGTTCCTGATAACGCCGCAAAATATCGGGATGTTTCCCAATTTCAAACCGAAAAACCGACGAATTTCCGATTCCCGTCCCTTTCAGATTCCAATCCTCGATAATCCGAAACGCTCCCGGAAGCTCGAAAAAACCATCCAGCGAATCCATCAGAATCACGTCCAGATCGAGAAACAATGCCTGTCCGGTCAAGTCCGCCAGTTTCTCCTGAAAAACCGTCAGCTTCCGCCAACCCCGTTCCGGCAAACGCGCATCCAAATCCATCTCCGGCAGCGGGCGAACCACAATCGATTCCTCCAACCCTTCCGGTTTTTCCGTAAAACAGACCAGCCGGTACGGTCGATGGATATGGCGTTTCACCATCGAGGCCAGCCGATTCACATATTCGGGAGAATAACGATCTCCCCACTTCATACAGATGATATTTTCCATCGACGCAGCTTGACTCATTAATAAGGGATTTTAAAGGGTCGCAATCGAAGGTTATCGACAACTCACCCTGTCCATTATAGATTTTTTACACACTTCTCACAAGGACAACCCCTTCATTTTCCTCTTTTTTTCCAAAACTTCCTCCACAGCGCATAAAAAAACTCCCAATTCCGGGAGTCTTTCTTGAAAAATCGTTTATTTTTTCTTTCCTTTGGCTTCAGGAGCGTCTTCCGCCTTTTCCTTCTTCTTCTTTTTCATGGACAACTTATAAACACGCACTTTTGCTAGCCCTACCGGACTGTCGCCATCCTGCCAACGGTCGCTGGCCTGCAATTTTTCGATACGCTCTGCACGAGTCAAAACGCTCCGCGTTCGCATCAAGGCGGCTCGAACTTTCAGGCTTTTATCGATAGTCATTTCTTCAATCTCCCAAAGCTATCAAGGTTAAACGATATTGTATCCTTACGATTATATCTCTCAAGAATAGGGATTATACGTTTTTTTATCATTTTATCAAGGGGGACGTAGGCGATTCTTTCCAAAAATTCCTCACGGAACATGGGAAACCGTAGCGCGGTGGGAATGGAAATATCGGTCTCTTCTGTGTAATCTGTGGATTATTCTTAACGTTGGAAACGGTTGATATTTCTGGATTTGTCAAAAAATTCTTTTCACTTTGAATTTCCAAAAAACGAAAGCCAAGTCCCACCTTCGGGAAGGGTACATGCCGATGGTAAGGACATTGGGGAGAGAATCCGAAAAACTCAAGTGAATGAAGTGTACTTCCATCTCCATCCTCTGTGGAAACTCTCCGGTGTTGTCAGATTCCCGCCGATGTTTTGTAAACAAATTCTGGAAGTACTCTGGATGAGGGAGTAAATCAACTCCCGGATTGGAATAAAATTACCAGTTTACGAACAATTTGCGCTTGAGAACGAGAAATTTTATCGAAAGCAGATACTCCCCAAAGAATTTTCCAGGAATTTTCCCAAAAAATACAGAAGCAAAAAACAATCATATCAGTCAATATACACAAATACACGAAACATTTTTCATAAAATGGCATTATATTTTGGGTTATCGTAAGACTTCGCGTATTTTCCGGTTTTCGTCCAATTTTGACAAAATAATTTTCAAATTTTTCAAGAAAAGGCCTTGCCTAAAATTGAGAAAGGTGTAAAATACAATCATCCTTTTGGGAATGGTTCATGGGCTATCCCAAGATCATTCAATGATTGATGTCCTGGAAGGATGACGATGTATGCTGTTTTGCACTATTGTACATACTCCTCATCGGCGGGGTTTTCCGATGATTTTTTTCTCCGTCGGTGAGGTTGTTTTTCACACAAACTCACTCAGAAATGTGCCGTAGGTAATTTCCAATCCATAACGGCAATTCTTTCAGGACGGCTATTCGCGGCAAACAGGGATGTTTTTTCCTTTCCAACGTGGGACCGCGATGGCCGTCTCTCCTTTCCCACCGTTAGCAGGGACAAAAATCAACAGAGATTTTATCCCTGTTTTCGGTACCTGGCGGAAGTGATACCCTCCCACCTAACCCGGTGGTGAATTATATCCATCCACTGGAGTTTTTCGGATTCACTCCCCCAGCCACTCCCTCTGGGAGAGGTGGCTACCGGGGTGGAAGGTAATGGAACGTTCTATCGTAATTTCCTTAAGGAAACATCGTTCTGCCATCTCACCCCCCCCCCCTGTTTTCGGCAGGTACCTCTCACGAAGGGAGGGGCTTTCCGGGCGTTTTCTGGAAATTCAACGTGGAAGGAGTATACAAACCGCAAGGTACCGTGAAGTCCTGGAAAATACGTCTTCCACAAACTCCCACGCCGTTCGTTCACAATTTTTATACGATAACCAAAAGTGAGTTGGGAGAGGTGGTGCGTTCCATCGCCATTCCGCCCCGCCCAACCCTTGGTGTTCTCTTCCGTTGGAGGCTAAAAACAAACCCCTAACCAAAGGTAGGGGCGAAAAATAACATCATTCCGTATCAGGAATTTAGGCATTTGCCTTTGCAGTCACACGATTCCGTCTCCAGACCGCATAGCCACCGACCAATCCGCACAGAATCAACGCCAGTGAAGATGGTTCGGGAACTTCATAACCACGAAGGGAAACTACTTCAAGACCTTCAATTCCCGATCCAGAAAAATCCCACGCCAGGATATTATCAATGGAAGAGGGAAAAACCGCAGTTAAAAGAAAGTTTCCATCATCTTGCTGCGTAGTTTTCCATTCCGTATTATTACTCATGAAATTCTCAAAGAGTGTAGCATCATCATCTAACACCTTGACTTTCAATTCCAAAGCATAATGCTCACCATGGGGAACAATTTCTCTGGAACCACTTTTTGAATCTGACAAGTCAATCACCTCTGCACCATCTTTGCTGCCACCTACATTGTATTTGTCATGTTGCATATTTTTTAAGGAAATTTGGTAATAATCCCCATTAACTACACAATCAAAAAACTCGGAGGTAGTAATTTTCGAGACTTCTTTATTAAACACTTTGGAAGACAACACGTCTTGCGGTTTGAAATTAGCGATATTCGCAACACCGTCCAGACCGATATAAACACTTCCTGAAAAACTGGCCTCACCTGTAACAGTCAGCTTTCCCACTTTTCCTTTATCGACATAAAGACGAATTTCGCCACTGCCGGTCAAAGTGCCCACAGTACTCTCCCCCGTTCCACTGGAGATAAAAGTCCCTTGCTGATTTATAATAAGGTTCGTGGTTAAAACGGTTCCATTGACAATCAGCGTACCCGCTTCTTTAACAACCGGTTTGATCCAACTACCATCCCTCCTATACTCATAATCATATCCAGTTCCATCGGCACTACCTCCCACAACAATTTTTGGACTCTTATCGGTCGCTTTAACTACCAATGAATCCCAATTTAATTCTGCATAGTTAAATTTCATATTTCCAGTACTGCGAAGTATGCCGTTGTTATAGACATACAATTGAACGTTATCTATCCAATCTACGTTGGCAGTTACGTGGGCAGCCTCAACAAATACTCCTGTTTTTAGTTCCGTACTCCCCGAATCCAATGTAATAGTAACATCGAAAATTCTATATGTCGAACCACTGTTATGTGTCTCGGCACTTCCACTCTGCACCCAACACAACCCACACACCCCGACAACCAATCCTGTAAGCAGCATTCTGCCATAGTTGCGATTTCTCATTTCATATTCTCCTGATTCTCAATCCTTTTTGGCACTTTGAAAAAATTTGTTTTTAGAACTTTCCTTCTCCAATTGAATAATTTACAAGAATATCTTCCCAATGTCAATAAGGTGGAGAGAATTTTTGCGAAATATTTTTGATTTTTTTGAAAATTTTATATCTTTTTCCCACTCTCCCCACTTTTGGGAGGAGGGGGATATGCCAAAAGTGGAAAAAATTTCCCACCCTGGAGCCGTGAACTATGGGCTGCGTCCGTAGTTCCGGAGAAGTGGGGAAACGTTTTCCCTCCTATTCCCCTTCGCCCAAGCCCCTACCTCCGGGAGGGGTGGACTGCGCAGCAGGCCGGGGTGGGATGGTGGAAGTGCTGTAAGACGTTCTACTATAGGGGATTACACCATTGAAGAAAAACCAATGGAACATTTCCAGACCATTCAATCCCGCCCACCCCGTCCGCCTGTCGGCTGCCACCCCTCCCAAAGGGAGGGGCTTGAAAATTGCGGCGGCCTTCGAATTGCCACTCTACATTGGGTTTCCCCCTGCAATTTATTTCATTTATGATATAATACTGTCATGTCATACGAAATTGAATTTATCAACGACCTGATGGACATGAGGAAAACCATGACGACATTTAGGGAATATTTTGCAAAAAAGATGGATGACCCCGATTTTCGGAAAGGGGTGGAGGAACTGGAGCCGGAGTACACGCTGGTGCGGCAACTCATTCAGGCTCGCAAAGAGTTGAACCTGACGCAACAGGACCTGGCGGAACGGGTTGGGACAAAGCAGGGAAATATTTCGCGTCTCGAAAGGGGAAACGCGAATCCGTCACTCCTGTTTCTGAAAAAAATTGCCAATATCCTGGGACGAAAATTAACCATTACGCTTGAAAAATAAACGGAGAAGGGACGATCGACCCCTCAATCCCAAACTAGCTGGGAAGCGTCGAAAACAGGGCCTTCCGTACAGGTGCGGCAATAGTCCCAACCCTCCGGCGTGGCGGCTTTTTGTTTCGTGACGCAGCCAAAACAAATCCCCATCCCACAAGCCATCGGCGTTTCCAGCGAAACGTGGCAGGGAACCTGTCGCTCGGCCGTCATCTCCGCCACTCGCCGCAACATCGGAAACGGGCCGCAGGCATACACATGCGACGTTGCCCGCAAACAACCTGCCAGCAAATCCGTCACCAAACCACGATGTCCCAGACTGCCATCCTCCGTGGCCAACTCCATTTTCAGCCGATTCCCATAATCTTCGGAAAGTTGCTTGAAATCTTCCTCGCACGCCATCCACTCTTCCGAACGATGACCCATGAGCAACGTTACTTTCTGCTCCGGCGAACGCTCCAGAAAACGAATCGCCAACATCCTCATCGGCGTTTGACCAATCCCGCCAGCCACCAGAATCGGCTCCTCCCCTTCCTCACCCTCCGGGAAACCATTTCCCAACGGCCCCCAAATTTCCAGCTTCATCCCCCGCTCCTGCCGGGACAACAGTTCCGTACCATGCCCCACCACCGCGTAAACAATGTCCACGCACTCCCCTTCCACCGCATAAATTGCCAGTGGCCGCCCCAGAAGCGGTGCCCGACAACCCGGTATCCGCAGCATGACAAACTGCCCTGCCTTCGCTAACTTCGCAACTTCTGGAGCTTTCAGACGCATGATCCACGTTTTCTTCGCAATCGAAAGAGTGGCTGAAATCGTGACGGTTCCGTGATATATTTTCATGATGATTGTTCCATCCATTCTATTACCTCCCAACACAGTGGTTAGGAGGTTTATACGCTATTAAAATAATCTCTCGGCCAGGTGCTGCGCCCCTCACGGCAAGCCGAGAGTGGCTTTCCCATCAAGACTTCCACCGCCGTGGAGAGGAAACCTTTCTATAGAAAGAGTTATCCTCTCCAGACCTCTCTTTCCAAAGATTTTTGTCCGCGGCTGCGCCGCTATTATTTAAGCCGCTTCGCGGTTTATCTTTTTATTTTCTGAACAACCAACACCGATTCCAACCCTTTCAGATGAATTTCCACCCCATCTTCCCCAACCTTCCGTTTTTCCCGTCGTCCGTCGGCAGGATACAGCAACTCACATTCCCCGACCTGAATATCCGTCCATTTTCCCGAATATTCCTCATTGGAAATGTTGCACAACATTTGAATCCGCCATCCGTCCCGCTCGAAATCGCCCCGAACGATGTTTCGACACGCAGGCAAAAGCGTTTCCCGTTGTGGAATCTCTCCCTCGTAAACCTTCCCGCCCGCCTGACGCCATTTCTCCAATGCCGCCAGGGCTTCCGGTGCCAAAACCGCTCCCGCAGGCAGAACTACCGCGTTCACATGACAGGGATGGCCTTTCGGAAAAGCGAGTGCGGTGGCGAAGTCGTCATCGCCTGCCGTGTAAAATCCCTGCTGTGACCGTAAAAGTGCTTCCCCAAGCTGATTCCAGGAATTTTGCAACTGCTGGAGTTTTTCCGACATATCCTGTAACGTCGGCCTCTTCGCAATGGGAAGATACTCTTCCTGCATTTGCCGAATCGGATAGTACAGAAGCACCTCCCGTCGTATCGCCGCGTCCCGAACCAGAGCATTCGCCCGCCCGACAAACTGACAGTATTGCCGATAATCTTCCACCGATTGTCGGCTCGGATTGTAATATAATGTGAATTCCGTCACGCCCAGTGCCAAATGCCACGCGGCCGTCGCGTTCATCCACGCTACCGAAACTTCCTGCGGCGGCTCGGCCATACGCTGGCTGTGGTCACTCACTTCCGTGAAAACCCGTCGGTCGCCGTTCAAAATCGCCGCCGACGCGGGGAAAATCGTCGATTTCCAGCCCGCTTTGAAAACACTCTCCGGCCATGAGGAGAGATAATCCAGCCCCGGAATGTCCATCTCCTTCAAAACCTTCAACTTGTCGCCATCAAGCGGCACATGGTGCAACAACGATTCCTCCCAAAGCGTATGCCCCGAAGAGGCTTTCCCGTACCGCTCGCACCACTGGCGAACCGGCGTGTAGAAACCGTCGCAACATCGTTGAGCCACCATCTGCCAGAACTGACGACGTACCTTTTTATCCGCCTCCGAATCTCCCTCAAAAAGACTTTTCCGAACGGCCAACAAATCTTCGCCATACCTCTGCCGATAGATCTCCGGGAAGTCGTCCTCCCAAACCACCATCGGCAAATTCGGCTTGTCGGGATGGATTGCGTCCACCTTCAGTACCCGCTCGCGGATCTTTTGCGGAAGTTGCCCCGTATTCAAGGCATTGGTGGATGGCTCGTCCGTAAAAAATGCCTCGACCCAATCGAACAGTTCCTCCCCCAAATGCTGGCGGTAGGCGTCGTGCGTAATTCGCAGAAAAATCTCGGAAACGCGAGGATTGACCAGGCTGGGATACCGCATTACCTTGGCATAATTGTTCGACGCGTGGGTATATTCAAAACAGTCCCGGACGGTGAACGGTTCCGGTTGCGTCGGATCGTAAACCAGTTCCTTCGCCTCCAACGCCGGATTTTCCTTCAAAACCAACCCTCCCGCCTGGGGACTGGGGTAACCATCCTCATCGTAAATCCAGACACGCAACCCCTTGGTCTTGGCCTGCCGAACGGTTTCGACCAAATCCTGCCACTGCTTCCCACCCGTCAGGTAGTTTTGCCGGGGAACATTCGTCACAATCCCCCCCAGCCCCAATTCCCGAAGCGACTCCATCCCCTCGGCAATCGTCGGCTTACCTCGGTAGAAATTTCCATGAATAATCTGGAGCGGACGTGTCGCGGCAGGTGGATTCTCCCAATCCGTCACCCATTTTTCCGGCATTTGCGCATTGGCCGGGACCGCCAGACTGGTTATCAAACAACATAGAAATGTTCTCATGGTTAAACTCCTTTGAAAATCAAGGCTTTCAATTCATCCAACGTCTGGATTCCCTTTTTCGGATAATTCACTCGATTCGGACCGAAATAGAGCATTGTTTCCATCGGTTCCACGGTCGCTTTCGTTTCGTCGCACTGCGTCATGTCGAGGCCGAGATGTTTTGCCATAAAGGGATACATGGCTTGGCGTTTGCTTTCTCCATAATTGTGCGGCTCGTCGAAATACGCAAACTCCACATTTTCCTCCGCGCCATAAAGACGATATATCTTCTGGAGATACGGGAACTCCACCTCCGGCACGTTCTTCGTCCAGTCCTGCGTCACCGCAATGACCTTCATCGGACGCGGTGCCGCCATGGCCGCAATTTCCGCGTTGCACGTCCCGCCATGCAGGATATGGAACGGAATGCCACTCTCGCACGGACAACCTCCAAAAAAGTGGCTCGAAACCATCACGACAGGAACCGAAACGGTAATCCGTGGATCGACCGCCGTGCCGAGAAACGTCTGCGTTCCACCCCCGGAAGCTCCGGTAATGCCGATTCGCGTCGCGTCCACATTCGGAAGCGTCGTGAGCCAGTCCAGCGACCGAATCGTGTGAAGCGTCTGCATCGTCCCGGAAATCGGGTCGGCATGACATTCCCGTCCCAACGGCGATTCCTCCGCACGCCAGGCAAACATGCTATACGTAAAAACGACCGCTCCCATCCGCGCTAAAACGGCGGCACGAATCTGCTGGTCGTCGCCAAAACGCCCCCATTTCCCATGCCCGTGCGGACAGAGTACCAGTGGAAATTTCCCTTCTTGCAAAGGTTCGTAAAGATTCCCGTTGACGAAATACCCCGGCAGGATTTCCAACGCCACATTCCGCACGGAATAACCGTCGTGAAGCCGTTTTTCCGAGACGTTCGGCACCAGAAGCGGTTGGGGAATCGGGGCGAGATGGAGTTTTTCCAAAATCGTGGTTTTCAACGTGTTTTTCCGACTTTCCCACAATTCCCGCGTGCCATATTGCCGCAAAAGCCGCTCCAGATGAGCCTTTCCCTCCGCTTCCGGCCGGACGTAGTACCACGGCTCAAAAATTTTCCACGTCTTCTCGTCCACCTGCTCAAAACTCAAATCCAGCGGTGCCAGCATATACGCCAACCGTCGCACCGGATCGTTCCAAAACTTCCACGGAGCCATGACCACTTTTTTCTCCAGATAGGGCTCCACATTTTTCGCATACGTAACGCGAATCTCCAAATCTTTTTCCGTTTCCTGAATCAACTCTCGCAGGGTGAGGGAATACTGCTCCTTATTGTTGAGGAAATTCTGGTACGACTTATCCTGTCCCTGGGCAAAAGATGCCGTCAACAGAATGCCAAAAGCAAGAAAATGGGGAAATTTCATGGCGGGACCTCGAAATACGTTGAAAACCTCAGAAACGGCAAAAATTATCCTGAATCTTTGCACCATAACGTGATTATAACGCCGCCGCAATCCAAAGTCAAGGGACGTAAAAAAGATTCCCCTTTTCGACGTTCCTTTCCTTTTTACTCCCCCCCGCCAATGCTATGTTAAATCGATAATATCAATTGATCTTTCAGGAGGAAATTTCCCCCACTGCCAACTTCTGGAAAGTGTATGTGGAAAAGGAATTTCAGAAATGCCTCACCTGGCAACCTGGCTTTCCCACGCGGAAATTTTGTCCTCGTGCTGAAGCGTCAGGGCAATGTCGTCCAGGGCTTCCAAAAGACAATGTTTGCGGAACGCGTCGACTTCAAACGGCCAGTCCAGACCATACGCATCGGTCAGACGCTGGTTTTCCAAATCAACGGTCAGCTGGTATCCTTCCCAACGCGCGGTTCGCTGGAAGAGTTCGTCGACTTGCTCTTCGCTCAAAACGATCGGCAACATCCCGTTTTTAAACGAGTTGTTGAAGAAAATATCCGCAAAACTGGGGGCTATCAGCACTTTGAAACCGTAATCGGCCAGTCCCCACGGAGCATGTTCACGACTGGAGCCGGAACCAAAATTCCGCCGGGCAAGCAGGATCGTTCCACCTCGGTATTGCGGCTGATTCAGTTCAAAATCGGGATTTTCCGAGCCATCTTCCAGAAAACGCCAGTCGTAAAAGACAAATTGCCCAAATCCGCTCCGTTCAATCCGCTTCAGGAACTGTTTCGGCATGATCTGATCCGTGTCGACATTGGAACGATCCATCGGAACGACCGTTCCCGTAAATGTTACAAATTTTTCCATAATTTTTCTCCTGTTGACTCCGTTGGAAAGCGGTTTATCGCACCAGGTGTAGCGCGGCTTGCGGCAAGCCGATAGCCGCTTTCCCGTCAAGACTTCCACCGCCGTGGAGAGGAAACCTTTCTATAGAAAGAGTTATCCTCTCCAGACCTCTCTTTCCAAAGATTTTTGTCCGCGGCTGCGCCGCTATTATTTTAAGTTTCCAGCATCCACAAACTTTCCCGCACACGCCGCAGCCGCTGCCATGGCTGGAGAAACGAGGTGCGTTCGGCCACCTTTGCCCTGACGACCCTCGAAATTCCGGTTGCTGGTGGAGGCACTACGCTGTCCCGGCTCCAGACGGTCGGGATTCATCGCCAGGCACATGCTGCACCCCGCTTCCCGCCATTGAAAACCGGCTTCGAGAAAGATTTTGTCGAGTCCTTCCGCTTCGGCCTGTTGTTTGACGAGTCCCGTTCCCGGCACGACAAGAGCCGTCACGCCCGGTGCCACTTTTTTCCCGCGAGCCACTTCCGCCGCCGCCCGTAAATCTTCGATTCGTCCGTTCGTGCAGGAGCCAATGAAAACGACATCGACGGGAATCTCGGTGATTTTTTCGCCACCCTGAAAACCCATGTAAGCCAACGCGGCCTCACACGATTTCCGCTCTGTTTCGTCGGCAAAATCTTCCGGTCGTGGCACAGTTCCTGTCACGGCAACCACCTGTCCGGGATTCGTTCCCCACGTCACTTGCGGCTGAACGTCGGCAGCGTCGAACTCTTCCACGCGGTCGAAAATGGCTCCCTCATCGGTGACAAACGTTTTCCAGGCCTCCACCGCCGCCTCAAAATCCTCCCCTTTCGGAGCGTACGGACGCCCTTTCAGGTAGGCGAACGTCTTTTCATCCGGTGCCACCATCCCGGCTCGTGCCCCCATTTCAATCGACATGTTGCACAGCGTCATGCGTCCTTCCATGCTCAAGTCCCGAATCGCTTCCCCGGTATATTCCACGCAGTAACCGGTTCCTCCTTGTACCGTCAATTTGCCGATGATATAGAGGATCAGGTCTTTTGCCGTCACGCCGGGAGCCAACTTGCCGCGAACGTCGATTTTCATCGTTTTCGGCTTGTACTGCAAGAGTGTTTGCGTTGCCAGGACATGTTCCACTTCGCTGGTACCAATGCCGAAAGCCAACGCACCAAACGCACCGTGGGTGGCGGTGTGACTGTCGCCGCAGACGATCGTCATTCCCGGCTGCGTCAGTCCCTGCTCCGGTCCCATGACATGGCAAACGCCTTGCCGAGGGTCGTGGAGGTCGAAATAGGTGACGCCGAATTCCTCCGCGTTTTTCCGAAGCGTATCGATTTGAATCCGGGCAATTTCGTCCGTAATCGGCAGGGAACGATCGGTCGTCGGAACGTTGTGATCCGCCACGGCAAACGTTTTGTTGGGTCGTCGGACTTTTCGGGAAGCGAGCCGCAGTCCTTCAAATGCCTGAGCGCTGGTAATTTCATGTACCAGTTGCAAGTCAATATATAATATCGTCTGTTTTCCAGTCTCTTCATGGACAATGTGACGATTCCAGATTTTCTCAAACATCGTTTGAGGTGTCTTTGTGGAACTCATAAAAAGACCTCTGCCTTCTCTGATAATAACGTAAATTTTTAAGAAACGTCCCCTTATTTTAACGTTTATACAATTTTTTACAAGGGAGCGGAGGCACTGGAAAAAATTTCCATTTGAGGTATACTGGAATCCAGGTAGAAACTACCTGGTTAAATTGATAATTGATAATCATGGGTGTTTATACCGTATTTTCATGGGGGCGTGTTATGTTAATAGAGCGCTAACTATCAATTATCAATTTGTCGATTTGTCGATGTTTTGGAAGATAACGTTTTTTTCGTTGGCAATGGCGGCGGGTTGGGGGGTGATTTTTCCCGCAACGTGGCAGTTCTGGAATCAGGACGCGGCGGTGGGGGGAAGTTGGACGGCATTGGCTTGTTGGGCTGGTGGAATCAGTTCACTGTTGGTGGTTCGGAAGATGGAAATCTTCCCCTCGGAGTTGGTTCGTGCCCAGGGAAAGCTCTTTGCAACGCTCCCACGGATGATAATTCCGATAATTTTTTTACTTTTTTCGATAAATTTTTATAGGGACCCCATAGACAGGGATTTTCTATTGGGTATAATATACTCATATTTCGTGTATTATCCACTGTTACTCATCACGCAGACAGTTTTGTTCCTGCCGGGGGCGACAGAGGATACGAGAGAAGAAAAAGTCCGGGAAAAGTAAATACTCGCAGGAATTACGTATGGACCCCAATGAATTAGGAAGTCACGTAGCGGACGGCACATCGTTCCATTTTATCGGTGGAACGCATTTCGACCTTCCGGTGATTTGCGGATTGCAGATTACGAAGTTCATGGTTCTGGAACTGCTGGTGGCGGTTTTGATGCTTTTGCTTTTCATTCCTCTGGCAATGAAGGTGAAAAAAGGAGTCCCCGTTCACGGACGGTTTTCCAATCTTCTGGAAGTTTTTCTGGTCTTTCTGCGCGACGACGTGGCACGTCCGGCCATTGGTCACGGTGCGGACAAGTTTTTGCCGTTGATCTGGACGACGTTTTTCTTTGTGCTGTTCATGAACCTCTTCGGTATGATCCCAGGAGGCGGTTCTCCGACGGCAAGTCTTTCGGTGACGGGATGTATGGCGATTATCGCGTTTGGCGTTCTGGTTTTCAATGGTTCCCGCAAGCTGGGGCCGGTCAATTTCTGGCTGAAACAGGTGCCGCACATGGATGTTCCTGCGGCGATGGGAATCATTCTGAAACCGATGTTGTTTTTGATTGAAGTTTTCGGGTTGTTGGTCAAGCACTTTGTGCTGGCGGTTCGACTCTTTGCGAATATGTTTGCGGGGCACCTTGTGCTGGCGGTCTTCACCTCGTTCATCGGGGCGACGGCAGCCTATTTCGGAATCTGGCTTCTGGTCTCGGTTCCGTCGATGTTGGTGATTATCGCGATTGATTTTTTGGAGATTTTCGTAGCCTTTTTGCAGGCTTACATCTTCACTTTCCTCATGTCGTTGTTTATCGGCATGGCTGCCCATCCCCACTAATCCGGCGGGTGAGTGTGTGAAGAAACCTATTTGGCAGGTACAGTGGATTCTTTGTTGTCGTGAAAGCGATAGAGCAAAGAAATTGAGAATAGTAGAATATGGAACCATTTTTTGATCCTCTAACATTCAGGAGAGAGTACACGTGAAAAAGTTGAGCATTTCGATGTTTGTTCTGATGGCATTGTCCATGATTTCTTTTGCAGCAGCTCAGGACGCGGCTCCGGCAGCTCCAGCCCCGGCAGCAGAAGCCGCCGCCCCCGCAACTCCGGCCGCCGAAGCGGTTGTTGCGGAAGAAGAGAGCAGTTCGTTCCCGGCCACGTTCCTGATTCCGTTTGGATGCGGACTGGTCGTTCTGGGTGGTGGTCTGGGCATTGGCAAAATTGGATCGGCAGCGGTCGACAGCATGGCTCGTCAGCCGGAATACTGCGGTCCGATTCAGACAGCGATGATTCTTTCCGCAGCGTTGGTGGAAGGTGTTACGTTGTTCGCACTGGTCATTTGTCTGTTGGGCTACATCAT
>JAUNBF010000005.1:43919-99190 GCA_030527185.1 Planctomycetia bacterium
ACAGAAGGGCTTGGGACAGATAGAAGAGTTTAACATACAGGAACGTACCATGAATTTAAGACGTTGGATGATTCTTTCGGCGATTGTGTTGGTCCTTGGGTTTTTCTTTGCGTGGGGCGACGCAACGCCGACGCTTTGGGCTTCGGGACATGGTGCGGAGGGTGGTAATTCTCTGAATCCACTGGAAAGCATTCGCGGTGATTTGACGCTTTGGACAGCGGTGACGTTCCTGGTGGTGTTAGCCATTTTGTGGAAATTTGCCTGGGGTCCGATCATGGACGGTTTGGAAAAGCGGGAAAATTACGTTTTTTCGCAACGTTCCGAAGCGGAAAAAGCGAATGAGGATGCCCGGGCACTTCTGGCGGAGTACAAAACCCAGTTGGCTCAGGCAAAGTCCGAGATTCAGGCCATGCGTGCCGAGGCGACCGCCAACGCGGAAAAAGCGGCGACGCTGTTGATGGACAAGACCAAGGCAGACATTCAGGCAAGCCGACGTGCCGCGACGCAGGAAATTGAGAATGCGAAGATTCAGGCTCAGAAAGAGTTGGCCGGGATGAGTGCCGAACTGGCGGTTCAGTTGGCAGGTGTGATTTTGAAGCAGAAACTGGATCCGGCTTCCCATCGCAAACTGATCGACCAGGCCGTCGCGAATTTTGGCAAATAGAGTCTTTGTGAAATATTCCGGTGATTGGTATCGATGGAACATTCCCACCAGATTTTCCGCACCATGGGGAATCGGCTGGGTATGATTTCGATACCGCAGATTCCAGACAACTAACAAGAACATTCCCCTGAGGTATCCATGACAACGGACGTACAGGCAAAAGATGCCCATTTTGCGGCGGAGATGAGTCCTGATGTGAATGCTGAAAAGATTGGAAGCGTTTACGCGGAAGCTCTTTTCGGGGCGGCAGACAATGATTTGTCGCGAGTTCGTGAGATATTGAACGAGTTTCACGAATTCATTCAGGAAGTATTGGATGCGTATCCCGCGTTTGAAACCCTCCTGTCCAGCCGCCTGGTCCCGTCGGAGGAAAAGTTGGGGATTCTGGAACGGACTTTCAGAAAAAGTGCTTCGCCGTTGTTTTTGGACTTTCTGCGAGTTTTGGCACGTCACGAACGGCTCGATTGCCTGCGGGCGATCTATTCGCAGGCGAATCAGTTGTACGATAAGCTGGGTGGTCGTGTTCGTGTGGAAATCACAACGGCCACGGCATTGACACCGGCGACGCTTGAGAAGCTCACCGAAGGTTTACGCGGGAAATTTCAGGGAGAACTCCTGGTTTCGTGTAAAGTGGACCCCGACACGATTGGTGGTCTGATCGTTCGGGTAGGCGATACGATTTACGACGGATCGATTGCCACACAGCTTGATAACCTACGTCGTAATATCGTTAAAAATTATGCTCCTAGCAATCATTGACAGGGAACGCTCATGAAATTCAAAGCTGATGAAATCGCTTCCGTAATCCAGCAGGAAATAAAGCAATATGAGTCCAAAATCGACGTTCGTCAGGTCGGGCGGGTTTTGGAAGTCGGGGATGGTATCGCCCAGGTTTATGGCCTTTCCGATGTCATGTCGGGTGAAATGGTGGAATTCAGTAACGGCGTGATGGGACTGGCATTCAACCTGGAAGAGAATTCGGTAGGTGTCATTATTCTTGGCGACTATCTGAAAATCAACGAGGGGGATGAAGTCCGCAGTACCGGCCGTCTGTTAAGCGTTCCGGTCGGCGAAGCGGTTTTGGGTCGGGTGATCGATCCGCTTGGCAATCCTCTGGATGGAAAAGGTCCGATTCAAACGACGGAAACGCGACCTGTGGAGAGTGTGGCACCGAGTATTTCGGAACGTCAGCCGGTTCGTGAGGCTTTGCAGACCGGTATCAAGGCCATTGACGCCATGACGCCGATTGGTCGTGGCCAGCGTGAATTGATTATCGGCGACCGGAAAACGGGGAAAACCGCCATCACGATCGACACGATCATCAACCAAAAAGGGAAAGGCGTTTATTGCTTCTACGTCGCTGTCGGCCAGAAAGAATCGACCGTGGCAGGTTTGATCGAAACGTTGCGAGCCAATGGTGCGATGGAATACACCACGGTGGTGGTGGCGGGAGCTTCCTCCCCGGCTCCGTTGCAGTACATTGCTCCGTATGCGGGCACGGCCATGGCGGAATACTTCACGTACAAAGGTGGCCATACGCTCTGTGTTTACGACGACCTTTCCAAACAGGCCGTGGCGTATCGTCAACTTTCGTTGCTCATGCGTCGTCCACCGGGACGTGAGGCGTATCCGGGCGACGTGTTCTACTGCCACAGCCGATTGCTGGAACGTTCCTGCAAATTGAGCGATGACAAAGGGGGCGGTTCGTTGACCGCGTTGCCGATTATTGAAACGCTGGAAGGGGAAGTTTCGGCCTACATTCCGACGAACGTGATTTCGATTACGGACGGCCAGATTTACTTGCAGCCCGACCTCTTCTTTGCGGGGCAGCGTCCGGCGATGAACGTCGGTATTTCGGTCAGTCGTGTCGGTGGTTCGGCTCAGATTCCGATTATGAAAAAGGTGGCGGGTGGTATGCGTCTGGACTTGGCGGCGTTCCGTGAATTGGAAGCGTTTGCCCAGTTGGGAACCGATTTGGATGCCGCGACGCAACAGCGTTTGGATCGTGGTTACCGTTTGACGGAACTGCTCAAACAGGGCTTGTGCAAACCGATGCACGTCACCGACCAGGTGTTGAGTATTTATGCCGCCACACGAGGTTATTTGGACAAGGTTCCCGTTTCGCGTGTTCAGGAATACGAAGCGAAGATGCTGGAATATATCCACACGAGCGAACAGGGCCTGTGGGACAAAATTACGGAAGTGGGCAAACTGGAGCCGGAAATTGAGCGAGAAATACAGCGTGTGTTGAACCAATTTACGGAAGATTTCCTGGCATAGATTTTCAAACGGGCAACCCGTTCACTTGAGATTTTCGAGAAGGAAATTTCAAAGAGAATAGGAATAAAAGATGGCGAAGACCAAGACCTTAAATAAACGTCGCAATTCGATACGCAGTATCCGTAAGATTACCCGCACGATGGAGTTGATTTCGACGGCATGTTATCGTCGTGCCATGGATCGTGCGGTTTCGGCCATGGCATACACCGATCGGTTGACGAAGATGGTTCGGAATTTGGCAAGTTCGGGGGCGGAAGTTTCCCATCCGTTGCTCATTCCCCACGAGGAGACGAAAAACGTTTCTCTTTTGGTGTTGACCTCCAACCGAGGACTGTGCGGCGGTTACAACGGTTCGATTCTCCGCACCGCGTACCATCGCTGGAACCAGTTGATCGGCAAAGATGGGGAGGGGACGCAAAAAGTGGAGGATCCCTCTTTGATCATCTCCGGGAAACGGGGAATTTCCTATTTCCGATTCCGCAAAATAACCGCTTCGGAAACGTATACGCAGTTTGAAGACAAGCCTGCCTGGGACGAGGTGGAACCGATTGCGAACAAGTATCTGGAACTTTACCTGACGGGCAAACTGGATCGTCTGGAGATTGTTTACACCAAGTTTTTCAGCATGTCGAAACAGGCCGTGGTGCATGAAACGCTCCTTCCTTTGACGGAAATTGGTTCTGGCGAGGAATCCGCGGAAGAGAAGCACCAGGCGACGGCCGATTACGACTTTTTGCCGGACGCGACGAGTATTTTGTCGGAAGTCGTCCCTGCCAGTTTCAAAACGAAGCTGTTCAAGTGCTTTTTGGACGCGGCGGTGAGTGAACAGATTGCCCGAATGGTGGCGATGAAAGCGGCCACGGAAAATGCCGACTCGATGATTCAGGTCTTGACGATGGCGGTGAACCGTTCGCGTCAAAGCCAGATTACCGGCGAATTGACCGAATTGATCGGCGGAGTGGAAGCCCTGAAATAACGATTGAAAAAGAGGCCGCGTGGGACAAAGCCATTTTGGAGCGGCCGATTTCCAAGAAGATTAAGATTACTGTTTTTACCATATTCAGCACGGGATTCCGTTGCAAGCAGAGAAAGAACGACATTATGGCAAGTAACATCGGTCATATTACTCAAGTGATTGGTTCTACATTCGATGTAGAATTTTCCGAGGATTCCCTTCCTGCGATTTACAATGCAGTGACGGTGAAAAGCGAGAAAAACGGCGTCGTACTCAACCTCACGGGCGAAGTCCAGCAACATTTGGGCAGCGGCCGTGTTCGCTGTGTGGCGTTAGGCTCGACAGACGGTCTGATTCGTGGTCTGGAGTGCGTCGATACGGGGGCTCCGGTAACGGTTCCTGTGGGTCCTGAAACGGTGGGACGGGTTTTCAATTTGTTGGGCGAGCCGATCGACAATCGTGGCCCGGTGAAAGCGAAAATGCGCGATCCGATTCACCGCGACGCACCTGCTCTGGCCGACTTGTCCACGAAAACGGAGATTTTCGAAACGGGAATTAAGGTGATCGACCTCCTGACACCGTTTGTCCGTGGTGGTAAAGCGGGTTTGTTCGGCGGTGCCGGTTTGGGCAAAACGGTCATTATTCAGGAATTGATTGCCCGTATCGCCTCGGCACACGGGGGATATTCGGTCTTCGCGGGGGTTGGCGAGCGTACTCGTGAGGGAAACGACCTCTGGTTGGAACTTCAGGAAGCGGAGATCGGACAGACGGGAAAACATGTTATCGACCAGACCTGCATGGTTTTCGGCCAGATGAACGAGCCGCCGGGAGCACGTTTGCGAGTTGCTTTGACAGCTTTGACGATGGCGGAATATTTCCGGGATCAGTCGGGAATGGACGTGTTGCTCTTTGTGGATAACATTTTCCGTTTCTCCCAGGCAGGAAGTGAAGTCTCCGCCCTTCTGGGACGTATGCCCAGTGCGGTGGGTTATCAGCCGACGTTGGCCAGTGAAATGGGAGCTTTGCAGGAACGAATTACCTCGACGGACAAAGGTGCGATTACCTCCGTGCAGGCCGTTTACGTCCCTGCCGACGACCCGACCGACCCGGCACCAGCCACGGCATTCGGGCAGTTGGACGCGTTCGTCTATCTGGAACGGGCGATTTCCGAAAAGGGTATTTACCCGGCTGTCGATCCGTTGGCATCTTCCAGCCGCGTTTTGGATCCGCAGTATGTCGGCGAAGAGCATTACGCGTGTGCCCGTCGGGTGCAGTCCACGTTGCAGCGATACCGGGAATTGCAGGATATTATCGCCATTCTGGGGGTGGACGAACTGGCCGAAGCGGATAAGTTGATTGTCCACCGGGCACGACGTATGGAACGATTCCTCTCTCAGCCGTTCCTCGTGGCGGAAGCCTTTACGGGCAAGAAGGGGGAAATCACGCCGTTGAAAGAAACGATCCGCAGCTTCAACGAAATTGCGGATGGAAAATGGGATCATCTCCCCGAATCGGCGTTCATGTACGTCGGAGGTATCGAGCAGGCCGAAGAACAGGCCAAGCGGATGGAAGCGGCCGCGAAATAAGGAGATCGGGCGATCTCTCAAGAGGTTGCCCGTTTTGATGTCGCATAACCACGTTGGTTTCCGTTAATCGTTGTGTCCTGAAGGTGATTAAAGGGCTATCCATGGAACTTAAATGTATTGTTGTAACTCCCGAACGAACGGTTTTAGAGCAATCGGCCATGTTTGTGGCACTGCCGCTCTACGATGGTGAATATGGCATTGCACTGAGCCACACGCCGATGATAGGTCGTTTGGGTTCGGGCGAATTGCGGATTCAGAAGGATGGTCAGATCGATCGCTATTATGTTTCCGGCGGATTCGTGGAGGTTTTGAACAATACGGTTTCGTTATTGACCGATCGAGCCACGCCAATGGCACAAATAACGCTGGAAAAGGCCGAGGCGGCGATGGAAGCTGCGAAAGCCAAGCCGTTTACGACGCCGGAAGAGACGAAAATTCGCAACGCTGCCATGCAGGAAGCACGTGTTATGCAGCGTTTTGCGAAAAAAGCGACACATTAATAACCTGCGTAATCCCTGGACGAAAAATTTTTCCGTTTTTTCAAAAAAAGAGAAAAAATTTTCTTCCAGGGGTTGTATTTTCACAAAAGTGGGGATATAATACCTGTATCATCAAAATTCAGACAGTTTTTCATAACTTTTGGGAATCAGGAGTCGGAATCATGAACAACGTATTTTACCCCCCCCCCCCGACTTTAACATCGGTGCGGAATTTTTTGTGGGCATTTTTCTTTTTGTCGAGTTGGTGGGGATGTGGTATTCTTTCCGCAGCACCTCTGGAAGTTGGTCTTTCGGAACCTTATACATTTTCTTCGACTACCGTTCTGAACGAAGCGCTCGAAGGATACGATTCTTTGCTCAAAAAAGGGGATTCGACCGTTACCCTGACACTTGATTCTGCCTTCATTCCAGGCACTTCCGATACACGCCCCACGTCGGAATTGGTAAAAATCGCGGTTTCTCAAATTTCGGTGGAGGCGGGGGAACTGCGTATTGAAAGTACGGATTCGCAGGGAGGGGGTCCGAGACACCTTTTCACAGGTACGATCGATGTGGCCACTGGAGCGACACTTTTCCTGAATGCGAAAGATGCTCTGGGATATGAGGATACGGCGGAAAATGGGATTATTCTGAACGTTTCGGGAACGCTGAAACTGATTGATGGGACGAATCAGACCATGCGACGGGTGACGCTGAATCTTTCTGGTGCAACGGTTACGGGAGGGCAATACCAGTATCGGATTCCCGCAACCGGTTTCAACGTGATAAGCGGAAACAATACGTTTTCCTCCCAACTTCACCTGCGAGCCAATGCGGCGATAGATGTTGCGGATTCGGCCAGCATTCGTTTCACGACGGAAATCTCGAATGAAGTTTCCTCAGGGAACCCAGGAGCGAAAACGTTGACGAAAACGGGCGGCGGAACGATGATTTTTGCGGCCAAAAACACTTACGCCGGCCTGACGACAATTTCGGCGGGGAGGCTTCAGTCGGGAGTGACCGATGCCATCCTCCCCACGTCCGACGGACTCCATCTTGGTGGGGCTTGGGAAATGGATGGTTATTCGCAAACGCTGACTCGGTTGAGTGGAACTGGCTCGATCACGAATTTGAATTCGAGCCAAACGAGCGTTTTGACGCTGAATACGACCGAAAATCTCTCCGCCAACCTCTTTTCCGGTTCGATCGGCACGGGGATTGATGTGGTGAAAACGGGGACGGGAACGTGGTATTTGGGTCCCGTGGGAGATTCCGGGAAAGTCGATTGGGGCGTCTCCGATTTCCAGATTTTGGCGGGAAAAGTGGTCAAATCCACCCGCAGTGTGGAACGATTCCTGTCGGGAACGATTTTTATCGGGAGTGAAGGTGTGCTGGAACTCTCTGCCACGGACGCGTTGGGAGGGAGTTCCACGGTTCGCTCGCCACTGACGATCGACATTGCGGGAACGCTTTCCATGACGCAGGCCAGTGGCAATCAAACTTCCCGCTACATCACCTACAACCTGTATGGCGGGACGTTGCAGGCCAAAAATCTCCTTTTTATCGCAGGGACGGAGACCAGCATTGCGTCGAAAGCAACTCTTCATGGAACGGCAGTGACGAAAACCGCTCTGCTGGAAGGGAATCTGACGACACGCGGTAATTCGGTGGTGGTACTCGATGTGGAAGATGGCTTGTCGGAAATTGATCTTTATTGGAAGGATGCCCGGTTCCAGGTGGAAAATCTTTCGGCAGCTTCTTCGGCACCTCTGGAAAAAACGGGGGCGGGAACGCTGAAAATTTCGGGGAATCTGGAACATACCGGGGGAACGACGGTGCGGGCCGGGGGGCTGGTTTTGGAGTCCGCCCAAATGAACGGCAACCTTACCATCATGGCAGACAGTACTTTTTCCGCCTCGCAAAATTCTTCGGTCGGCAGGCTCCTTCTGGACGGAGAGTTTCTTATTGATCTGGAAAATCTGGACTTTTCGGGAGACAATCTGGCGGTTTCCGAGTTTGTCGTGGGGGAGAGTGCCTCGTTGGAAATCGACATGAGTGGAGACCTTTCGCTGATGGATTACGACGGCCTGCGTTTCCTCACCGTGGAGGAAAATTCGGCGAGCGTTTTTGCGGCACTTTCACAACTCTTGCAAGAAAATCCCGCCGCCAGTCATTACTTTTCCTTTTCATTGCGAGAGGGAGGATCAATTCACCTTTCCGTCGATCATAGTGCGGTGCCCGAACCGGGGAGTTTTTGGCTTCTGGGGCTGGGATTCTTACTGGCAGGATGGTCCTGGCAACAGCGTAAAAAAGAGGGAAAAAAATGAGAGCCATCGTCGCTCCCGTTCGTACCGGGTTTACATTGGTGGAATTGTTGGTCGTCATTGCGATTATCGGGATGCTGGTCGGGCTGCTTCTCCCCGCCGTCCAACAGGCACGGGAAGCGGCTCGGCAAATGCAGTGTCGAAACCATTTGCGGCAGATGGCACTGGCCGCGCTCAATCATGAATCGTCGTTGCAAAAATTGCCGTCCGGGGGTTGGCACTGGTACATGGTGGGAGATGCCGATCGCGGGTTAGGGCTGGAACAACCGGGGGCATGGCACTTTTCGCTCCTCCCTTTTCTGGAACAAACCGCTCTCTACCAACTTTGCTCGGACGGCGATCGGGAACAGGTCTCGGACAACCAAAAAGAGGGAGCGCGCCAATGCCTGGAAACGCCGCTTTCCATTTTTCATTGCCCGTCCCGACGTGCGACCAAGAGTTATCCGTATGTCAATTCGTCTTCCATGGGAAAACTCTACAACGCGAATCAGCCCACTCAGGTGGCACGGTGCGATTATGCCGGAAATCATGGCAGTCGGAGCAGTTCCTGCCAGTCTTCGACGATGAATCCGGCCAACTACCAGAAAGCGACGGAAATGACGCAAAATCAGACCTGGGATCACGATTCCAATGGAAATGCCATCCGGGAAAACGGGATTGTCTACCGCCGCAGTGGGGTCACGTTGGGAGAAATCCGGGACGGCACTACGCAAACGTACCTGTTGGGCGAAAAATACCTTCCGGCAGACCAGTATGAAAGTGGCCTTCCGCAGGTGGATAACGAAGGAGCGTATTTTGGAGCCGTCAATGACAATCAACGTTCCTGTTATTACGACCCCAAAAGTACCTCTTTCCCCAATCGTCCCTGCCAGGATCGCCCCGGTTACACCACCCCGGAAAATGCTTTTGGCTCGGCTCATTCCGGGGGATTGGGAATGGCAATGTGCGACGGCTCGGTCCAATGGCTCGTCTATTCGATCGAACCGGAAGTCCACGCCGCTCTGGGAAATCGACAGGATGGAACGGCCGTTTCCCTCCCGCAGTAAAACCTTTTTTCAAGCCACCCTTGTATAATATTAAAAAAGGAGTAAATTAAAGTTAGCCTGGCTTAATATTATCTGGAGGAAATGGCGATGAAACAAATTTTTCAGGTGACGGGAATGCACTGTGCGGGATGTGCCTCACGAGTGGAGAAAAAGGTGCTGGAAATCGGTGGAGTCCTTTCAGCACAAGTCAACTTGTTGGAAAACAGGTTGATGGTGGAGTGGGACGAAAGGAAGACCGATGTGGCGGCAATTCGCCAGGCGGTGGAAGGATGCGGTTTTGGATTTGCGGAAGAAATGCCTGCGGAAGCGAGAGACGAAACTCCACCTTCACGGGAACTTTCGGCATGGCGGGGACTTTTTCGGACCATTCTTTCGTTGGTGCTGTTGTTTCCACTGCTCTATTTGTCGATGGGCGGGATGTTGGGGCTTCCACTGCCGGAATTTTTCCAAAATCGGTGGGGAAACGGCATTTCTCAGGTAATTTTGACATCGGCTCTTTTGGCGTTGTATCTTCCGACGCTTCGTCGAGGGTGGCAGACGCTTCTGGGTGGACATCCCGATATGGATTCGTTACTGGCGGTCGGTTGCAGTGCGGCGTTTGTCTATTCGCTGGGGGAACTCTGCTTCGGAACGGCAGAATCGGGGTCTCATTTTTATTTTGAGTCGGCGGCGATGATTCTGGTGATCGTTTCGCTGGGTCGTTTTCTGGAATCCCGTGCCAAAACCCGGACGACCTCAGCGATTCGCCAACTTTTGCGATTAACCCCGCCACAAGCCGCCGTTTTGCGGGAAAATCGGGAAATTTCCATTCCTGCCGCGAAAATTCAGGTGGGGGATACGGTGATCGTCCGGCCAGGAGAGCGAATCCCGGTGGATGGCACGCTCCTTTCCGGCGAAACTACGGTGGATGAATCGGCATTGACCGGGGAAAGTCTCCCGGTGGACAAGGCGGCTGGCGACACGGTTTCCGCAGGGACGCTCAATGGAACAGGCTATTTTCAGTTCCGAGCCGAACGTGTTGGCGAAGAAACGACGTTGGCACAAATCATCCAGTTGATGGAGACGGCGGTGGCCACGAAAGCTCCGATGGCACGGCTGGCAGACCGGGTTTGCGGCATTTTCGTTCCGACCGTTTTGGCTCTTGCCGCCATCACGTTTGTCGGTTGGTGGTGGTTTGGCGGTTCGTTGGGATTGGCGGTTTCGATGAGCATTTCGGTATTGGTGATTTCCTGTCCCTGTGCCTTGGGACTCGCTACGCCAACAGCCATCATGGTGGGAACGGGGCTGGCAGCACGGCATGGTATCCTGTTCAAATCGGCCGCGGCTCTTGAAAATTTGCAGCGAATGGAGACGATTGCCCTCGACAAAACGGGCACTGTTACCGAAGGCCAACCGGGTGTGACCGACATTTTCCACACGGAAAAAATCTCCCGGGAACGCTTTTTCCAAATTCTCTCCGCGTTGGAATCGTGCAGTGAACATCCCCTGGCACGTGCCGTTGTCGCTTATACGGCGGTATCGCAGGGAATTCCCCCTACTGTGGCGGAAAATTTTCAGGCTCACACAGGCCGTGGCGTTGAGGGGATGGTGGAACAAGAGCATTATTTTCTCGGAAATCCACGTTTTCTCGAAGAAAAAGGAATCTCCTTCCCGAAAAGGGAAATCCAGACGTATGCCGAGGCGGGAAAAACGTTGCTCCTTCTGGCTTCCGAAAAAGAGGGATTTTTAGGGCTGGTTGCCATGGCAGACCAACTGCGACCGGAAAGTGAGGTTGCGGTGGCGCAAATGCAGGCGATGGGGAAGTCCGTCCTCTTATTGACCGGCGACAATCCCATCACCGCGCAATCCATCGGCCGGAAACTGGGTATTTCGCGAATCATTGCCGAAGTTTCCCCTGCCGGAAAAGGGGAGGAGATTCGGAAACTCCAGAAGCAGGGAAAACGAGTCGCCATGGTGGGAGACGGTATCAACGATGCCGTGGCGTTGGTGCAGGCGGACGTGGGGATGGCTATCGGGAGCGGTACGGATGTGGCCATCGAGTCGGCGGACGTCGTTTTACGGCACCATCGACTCACGGACGTGGTGTTGAGCTTCCAAATCAGTACATTCGTTGTCCGCAACATTCGCCAGAACCTTTTTTGGGCCTTTTTCTACAACGCGCTGGGCATTCCTCTGGCAGCAGGCGTGTTTTATCCCCTCTGGGGCTGGCATCTTTCCCCGATGTTTGCCGCAGCCGCAATGAGTTTGTCCAGTTTGTGCGTCGTCGGCAATGCTCTGCGACTCCGCTCTTTTCTTCCGCGAAAGAGCCCCCCCTGAACTAATTTTCCGTAAAATCCTTTTGAAGAAAATCGTCCAGAATTTCCAGCCAGAAACTTCCCAGTCCGTACTGATGACCGAATCGCGGCAACTCGACCCAAACTTTTGGCTCGTTGGCGTTTTGGAAAAGTCGCTGGCCGTGGTCGTAGGGAACGGTCCAGTCATACGTTCCGTGAAATTGCAGGAGGGGAACGTGGAGGGTGCGGATTTTGGCAGCGGAGTGGAACTGATTCCGCGTCAACCATGCCATCGGCAAAACCGGGCAATGGTGTTGGGCCACCGAAGGTACACTGTCAAATGTGGAAAAAAGAATCAGTTTCGGCGTTCCCTCTTGCGCCAGTTCCACCGCCACGCCACCCCCCAGCGAATGTCCCATGAGAATCACTTCTTTTTCCGACTTTCCGCAAAGCTCCGCGAAAAATTTTCGCGCCGCGCGGGCATCGGCATAGACCTTTTCTTCGCAAAGTTCGCTGCGATCCCCCTCACTGTAACCGTAAGCCCGATAATCAAAGAAAAACATCGCGTAGCGGGAAGGGACTTTCGGCTTGCCTTCCGCAGCAGGTTTTTTCGGCTCAAAGAAAATCCACTCCCGATTGACTCCAATCCACCCGCCATTGCCGTGACAAAAGAGGATGGGAAGCGTCGTTTCGTCGATAAAATCCCCCGATTGCAGCAAATTGCCATGGAGTTGGCGACCATCTTCAGAAGGAAAGAAAAAAGGCTGAGCCGCCGGGTGCATTAAAACCTGTTCCTCCACCGGAAGGCTCGGATCCAACTTGCTGGGATAATAAACGAATCGTTCCTCCAGGCAACAAAAGACACCTGCCAGCAACAGTTCCGTCGCCAAAAAAACCAAAACCAGCCATTTCAGCCAACGTTTCATGCCTCCCCCTTCTTTTTTCTGCCTCGTTTTTTGCGGTACAGTTTTTTTGCCTCGATATACGCAATCACTTCCGGTGGCGTCTGATAACGGATACTCTTCCCGGCGGCAACGCAGTCTCGGATTTCGCTGCTGCTGTAGGCCACCTGAATCATGTGAATCCGCGATTTTTTGATCTCTTTCATCCGCTTCGGAGAAGCTACCGTCGAAAGAAACTCCAAATCCTCTATTTCCCGCCCTGCCCGACCAATCACCAACGGCGGTGCCAGTTCGCAAATCCTCTGCGGCTGATACCAGTTGGGAAATGCTCGCAACATATCCTCCCCCAAAAGGAGAAAAAGCTCCGCGTCGGGATATTGATTCTGAACATATTCCACCGTATGAACCGTATAACTCACCTCCGAAGAATCGACCTCAAAACGCTCCACCTGAAAAGCGGAATTTCCCGCAATGGCCAGTTCCAGCATTGCCACGCGGTCTTCCTCCGGTGCCAAAACCCAATCCCGTTTATGCGGCGGAATTCCTGCCGGCACAAAAAGGACTAAATCCAGATTCATCTGCTGTCGGGCAGACTCGGCCAGTAAAAGATGTCCGTAATGGATGGGGTCAAACGTTCCGCCATAAATACCGATCCGTTTTGCACGGGGAAGTTTCGATTTCATAAAGTCTGCCAATTCTGCTCTCAAGGGTAAGGTGGGAGGAAAGATGTTTTATTCAAAAATAAGCCGTTCCTGAAATTCGATCAGCATTTTCACACGGCTCACCTCCCCTCGAAAACCGAGAACGGTCTCATCCACCTTCTGCGTCAGCATAATCGCCCGTCCGCGAGCCATATCGAACAAAAATGTCCCGGAATAAAGCCGATCGATAATCTGGGCTTTCGTCGCCGCGTCGGAGAGGGGCGTCAGGATTTTCGTGCCGTAGGAGATCGTCGCAATCCCATTTTCCACCTTCTCCAGCGTGAATTTCTGCAACATCTCGATCCGCCGCAACGTTCCTGTCGGCTGAGGCACATAAACCGGATACTGTTTCGACCAGGAATAACCGACCGGAATCGCCTCTTCCGGGAATTCAATACAGACGTATGCCTGATTCGCCTGCTGAACAATGGTCGTGGTGTGGAAATCTTCCCGTGCCACCTGTTTTCCACGCGAATCGATCGAAATTCGGGAAAGTGTCCTTCCCAACGACTCCGGAACCGTCTCGAAACCCTCCGACGGAATCATTTCCTTCCGGCTGTCGAACGTCCGAAGGGGATTTTCCCCCGTTTTTTCCCGCATGTCTGCCCACGGAACCGAGTTTTCAATCGTTCCGGTTCCATCCGTATCGACCGAAACCACTTTCCAGTCCTTTCGGGAGTGCGAATACGTATCGACCGCTTCCGTCTGGTGCGCCACCATCGTCGTCGTCCGATTCCGGTGTTCCACATCCCACGAAACCGTTTCCCCTGCCTGCCAGCGATAACGCAGCGTATGTTTCTCTTCCGCCAGGCCTGGCATGGCTCCACAACAGAGGCACAAAAACCATAAAATTATCTGTTTCATCCTGATTTCCCTGAAATTCCTTATTTCACCTGATAATTGGGATGTCCGCTCCAGCCCAACTTTTTCTGCAACGTTGTATAATAGGAGTACCCCGGCACGTTCAACATCTTGAACCGGATTTTGGAAGGTGTGATTTTTACCGTATCTTCCGGCTCGATGGCACACAGAATATTTCCGTCAATCACGACGCTCGTCTGTGCCTGAGGCGAAAAAACCTCCAATCGGTACGTCCGACGGGCCGAATCGACCACCGGACGATACGTCAGCGTGTGCGGCGCAATCGGTGAAATCACAATCGCCTCCAAATCCTGCCGCAAAATCGGCCCTCCCACCGACAGATTGTGGGCTGTCGAGCCAATCGGCGTGCTGAGAATCAGTCCGTCGCAACTGTACGTCGTGACAAATTCCTCGTCAGCATAAAGTTTCACCTCCATAATGTGAAACGAGGCATTCTGAATCGCCACCTCATTCATCACCCGTGCCGTCACGATTTCCCGCTTCTCCCCACTCTTTTTAATGACCGTACAATCCAGAAGCAGGTGTTCTGAAATCGTAAAATGCGTTTTGGCAGCCCGGGGAATCCCGACCGTATTCGTCTCCCGCGAATGTTCCATCCAGTCCGGTCCACAGAGAATGATATGTTCCTGTAAAACCGGGAGCAGTTCCCCCACCTCTTCCCTGGAAATATCCGCCATGAACCCCAGCCGACCCAGATTGATTGCCATGACTGGAAACTGCCGTTCTCCCATCTGCTTGACCGCCCGCAGAATCGACCCGTCTCCCCCAAAAACCAGAGCCACATCGACCTCCACCCCCGACAAATCCGCCTCCCCCGTCAGGTCTTCCAGAACAATCTCCGCGTGTTCCTGAATCGTCGCACGCAATTCATCCACCGTTTCTTTGACGCCAGGACGATTTTTATATCCCAAAATCATCACACGCATTGGATTATTCCTTTCAACGATTGCGTCCCACACGACCATTCATATCTTCCATCCATTTCCGCATGGAAAAAAAGTCCAACTCCACTTCCGCCAACTGCTCCTGTCGCGTGGCATGTTGTACAAAAATATCCCCAACCCCCAGTCTCTGGAAAGGTGGCAACGGAATCCCCGCATCCGCCAAAGATTCCAGCACTGCCGACCCCAACCCTCCTATTTTACAGCCTTCTTCCACCGTCAGCAGCCAGGAGGCCTCCCGCACCAGGGGAAAAATCGTCTCCGTATCCAGCGGCTTCACAAAACGGACATTCACCAGCGAAATCGAATCATCCCGCATATCCCGAATCGCTTCCAGACAATCCCGCACCTGAACGCCACACGCCAGAACAACCCCGCCGCCCGGTTTCCCCCGCAACAGCACCTCACTGCGTCCGACCTGGACATCCTGTCGCCGTACATTTGAAAACTCGGCCGTCTGCGTCTTGGGATACCGGATGGCAAAGGGAGCCTCTCCCCGTACCGCCAATTCCAACATCTGCTCCAAATCCATCGCGTCGACCGGAACCCCCATCACCATATTCGGCAAAGGGCGAAAATAGGCCAAATCGTACATCCCATGGTGCGTCGGACCATCCGCTCCCACCAGTCCGGCACGATCCATCAGCAAAACCACCGGCAGATTTTGCAGCGAAACTTCCTGAAACAGATGGTCATACGCCCGCTGCATAAATGTACTGTAAATATCGACTATCGGACGCAATCCTGATTTTGCCATTCCTGCCGCCAGCGTCACCGCGTGCGACTCGCAAATGCCGACATCGTAAAACCGTTCAGGAAATTCCTCCCGAATTCGCTCCAGCTTATTCCCCTGGCACATCGCCGCCGTAATCACCACCACTTTCGGGTCTTTTTCCATCAATTCCAGAATCTTGCGGCTCGCAACAGCCGTGAAAGAATGGTCTTCCGGGGTATCCTTCACCTTGACCACCGGCACTTCCTGGGCTTTCCGTTTGGCCAGGCGTCGGAGTTCCGCTCGCGTCCTGCGCAGCGGCGGTGGGGCGTGAAATTTGGCCGGATCCGCCTCGGCTGGCTCATAACCGTGCCCTTTTTGCGTCAGAACATGCAACAGCGTCGGCCCCTGATACTGCCGAGCCATCCGCAGGAATTTCTGCAATTGCCGAATATCGTGTCCATCCACCGGCCCCAGATACCGTACCCCCAACTCCTCGAAAAGCATTCCCCCCAAAAGCCCTGCCTTCAAGGCGTTTTTCAGATAATGGCAAAATCGCCGCGTCGGCTTCCCAATGAGAGGAATCGCCTCAAAACCACGTTTCAAATCCGCCTTGAATTCCGTGTAAACCGGATTCATCCGCAGCGTATCCAGATACTTCCCCACACTCCCTACCCGTGGGCAAATCGACATTTTGTTATCGTTGAGAATCACCGTGACGTTCTTTTTCAACGCTCCCAAATGATTCAATCCCTCAAAAACCACCCCGTTGGCAAACGATCCGTCTCCAATCACCGCCACGACCTCCCGATGAGGAGCATCCTCCACCGACTGCCGAATCTGCTCCATCAAATCGTCCCCACACTTCATCCCCAACGCGGTGGAAATGCTGCACCCCGCGTGACCCGTCATGAACAAATCGTATGGACTCTCCGCCGGATTCGGATACCCCATCAACCCACCCCGCGTACGGATGGTCGCAAACTGCGGATACCGTCCCGTCACCAACTTGTGAGGATAGACCTGGTGCCCCACGTCCCAAATCAGCCGATCCACCGAAAAATCAAATACCGTATGCAATGCCAACGTCAGTTCCACCACCCCCAGATTCGACGCAAAATGCGCAGAACGTCGCTCCACCACCGAACATATTTCCGCCCGAATTTCCCTCGCCAACTGCCGCAACTCCTCCATCGAAAGCGAACGCAAATCTTTCGGAGAACGAATAGTACGGAGAATGGATTCCTTCTTCTCTTTCATAACCAAACTTTTTTTAATTGATAATTGATAATTGATAGTGGTTAGTGGTTCGTGGTTCGTGGGCGAAATGGCTATAGAAATCTTTATTGAACGCTGAAATCAATAATTATCAATTATCAATTATCAATTTCCTCAATTCTTCCGCTGTATTGTCCAGTTCAGTAATTCTTTCAGCCAATGCGGATGGGAAAATTTTCCTTTTTGGATTTCCATTTCCGCTTCGTGGTGTAAATGTTCCAGCAATGCGAGGGAACGCTCCACGCCCAAAACGGTCGCCCAGGTGGTTTTTCCTTTGGCCGCGTCCTTCCCCACCTCTTTTCCCATCACCTCCGCACTGGAAGAAACATCGAGCAAATCGTCCGTAATTTGAAACATCAACCCCAGATGTTGTCCGTAACGCCCCAGATGGTGTTGTTGTTTTTCCGTCGCACCTCCCAGAATGCCCCCCATCCAGACAGCCGCCGTAATCAACGCCCCGGTCTTGCGATCCTGCATGGCTGCCAGAGTTTGTGCCGATTCCCCCCACATTTTCGCCATTTCCAAACGTTCCGCAGGCGTTTGCGCAAAAAGAGCCGACAAATCCGGCCGTTTCAGCCCTTTTTCCAGGAACATGTCCCAAATCTGCCCACCGACCATCCCCCGACAACCAGCCGCACGGGTCAGAACACGCAGACAACGAAGTCCCTTATCCGAATCGGAGATTTCCGTAAGAATTTCAAATGCCCACGATTGCAACGCATCTCCCGCCAAAATCGCGGTTGCTTCGTCAAACTGTCGGTGGCACGTAGGCCGTCCCCGCCGCAAATCGTCGTCATCCATCGCGGGCAGATCGTCATGAATCAGGGAATACGCGTGAATCATCTCCACCGCCGTGGCCGCACACAGGCAATCTCCCCTCACCTTCTCCGAAATTGCCTCCCCACAACAGGCCTCCGCTCCCAGAAAGACCAACATCGGACGCAATCGTTTTCCCGGTGCCGTCAGCGTATAATCCATCGCGGCGGCCAGACGTGCCGGGATTTCCTCCTGAATTTTCTCACACCGGGATTGCAGCGTCTCTTCCACCCATTCCCGAACCACCCAACACCATTCTTTGAAGTCCTTCATCGCTATCGTCCTTTGGTTTCCGCCTTTTCTTCCAGGGAACGTTCATCCTCTTCCCAATCCCGCACGACAGGCCGCCCCTCCTCATCCACCCCGGAGAGAATCTCGACCTTCCGTTTCGCGCTTTCCAATTGCCCGTGACAGGTTTTCAAAAGCCCCACCCCTTCTTCATACAGAGCCAACGATTCTTCCAGACTTTCCCGGCCTTCTTCCAGAGCGTTCACCACTTCTTCCAGACGGCGAAACGATTCTTCAAATGTTTTGGTTTTGGATGGGGAACTCATGGAAATTCATTCCTCTCGATATTCAGACGGAGACTGCGGAAACCCGTTTCCTGTAATAATTTTCTCAATTATATACCATTTGGTTGAATTTTCAACCCACGGGAATCCTTTTCAGGAGGAATATTCCCACTCTTGCGAAAATTCCTCCCGATAACGCCCTTTTTCAATCCTTTTCCAGGGCTTTTTGGCTCACCAGAAGTCCGGCATGACCACACGGAATGACGACACGCTCTCCCACCCAAACCGCCAATTCAGGATGTCCATGCAGCGAATATTCCCGCACGATTTTCGGTGACGCCCCTTCGGAAAATTCCAGAAAGAAGATTTTCCCCATCCGTCGATCGGTAAAACAGACCTGATTTCCATGCAAGACCGCTTTGCCAAAGGTGGAAAGTCCGGGAATCTCCACTTTCGGCACCTCCTCCAGCGTTCGTGACTCTGCCGCGTCGCAGGTATACAAAGTCCCACGCCGAAAATAGAGCAAACGTCCCTCTTTCCAACACGCGCCATGACCAAAAGAGACCTCTCCGGGGAAGGAGACCATTTTTCGTTCCGGTTTTTCTCCCGCCAGATCGTACCAGACCAGCCCAGTTCCCTGAGCCACACAGACAATCAGACCTTCCTTGGAAATTCCCGTGACCACATCCCGGCCATACAAAATTCCTCGGTGATTCTGGTCGGTAAAGAGTAATTTCGGTCTTTGCGGTTCGGAAACGTCGAGAAAATTCAACCGTGAATTCCCTTCCTTCGTCACAAGGATCCGCCCCTCCCCAGGAACGACAATCTGGCGGACCGTCCGTCCGGTTTCCCAACGCCCCTGAATGAATCGCTGCCCATTCTCACGGAGATGGTAAATTCCCACCCCTTTGATTCCTTCCGCGACATAGAGTCGATTGCCCCGCACGCAAACATCGTACACAAAGCCATGCGTCGGATACACGTTCCGCACCACCGGCTCCTCACCCCCGACATCGACTAGTAACAGCCCATCCGTTCCTGCCGCGACCCAAACCAGATTCTCCTTCCAGAACGCCGCCGCCAGAGCCTGCCCGTTCGTTTTCAAAAGGGAGAAGTCTCTCTGAATGGCCTCGCTCAATGCCAGATCGGGCAGTACCGGTTCCTCCAGTTTCGGCCCCTCCCGATTCAGCGATACCGGTTGGGCAATTCCAGGAGCTTCCACCACGTAAACTCCATTTTGTACCCCAGCCACGTAAAGAACACCGTTTCCAGGTTCCACCGTTCCCACCGGGTCGGGATTGCCTGTTCTTTCGACGACAGGCAAAATGGCATACCCTGCCCCACGCGGATTTTGCGGGTCGCGCACGTCCACACAAAAAACACCGTTATAAGAATCCGCCACGAAGGCCATTTTCGCTTCGTTGACCGTCACGCCCCAGAAATCGGGGACTGTGTGGATAGTCTGTGCCGGAAATTTCAGCCGTCCCAATAATTTCGGTTCCCGTGGATTCGCCACGCAGAAAATATCCAGACCGTGCCCTTCCGCAGGTGCCACTTTCAACTTCCTTGGCCCCGTCGCCGCGTAACAAATCGAATCCCGTACATAAACCCCATCCCCCAGACCATCCAGTTTGCCCTTCCCGATAATCTGAGCGTTTTTCGGGTTCCGCACATCGATGACCGTCAATTCTGAAACACCCCAGTCTCCCGCGTAAAGAATACCGTTGAGACAATCGACCGACTGCGCTTCTCCCGAAACGACAAATCCCAGATGACGCGGCTCGGCAGGATTGGAAATATCGACCATTTCCGTACCAAATTGTCGTTGGCTGATGTACGCCACATCGTCCACGCAGCAGATTCCCGTCGCCAGTTCCATCGTGTCGTAGTGTGCCCGCAGGCGAGGAAATCGCGGTTGCGAAACGTCCACCACATACATCCCACCCGTTCGGGCAGTGACATAGAGATGTTCCTTATAAAACACCACTTGCCGCCCTTCGCCGATTCCCGACAAACGCGAAACTTCTTTCGGTTGGGCAGGTTCCGAAATGTCGTAAATCGTAATATTATCATATCCGACCGTGTACAGCCAATTCCCATGAAGCGTCAAATCCGACGTCGGCAGCGAACCATCCACCCGCCGAACAGGCAGAAACTCACCATATTTTTCCGTATCGTGCCGCAGCGCAAACCCATCCCCTTTTTCGTTCCCTCGCGTCCCCTCATTCCCGGTCAGCAGAGCCAGAATTCCCAGACAGACTGCATAGTATCGAATTCTCAACATTTCTCATTCCCTTTTTCAGCGTATCCATTTTTGGCAACAACATAACCATTATAGCCAGAGTCCTCACGTTCCACAAGTCCCCTTTCCCGGATGTCGTTTTCAAATTCAGAGATTATCGCCGTGGAGTGGAATGAATACAGAAACACTATTCCGCAAAGGAAAGCTCCGCACGTCGAAAACTCGATGCCTGGAGCTTGTTCCTTCATCGGGACAGTAAAAATTTTTCCATCCCCAGTTGAAGAGGGTCAATAATTTATAGAGAACGTGTCTGGCTGCGGATTTCGAGCAGTTCTTTCATCACGTGATTCAAATTCAGTATTTTTCCCGTGTTGCCAAACGCGTCGTGAAGCTGCGTGTACAACGTGTACAGCCGGGCGTAAATCTTCACAGCGGCAGGACGGGGTCGGTAAATCTTTTCCTTCACTCCGGTCATTTTCTGGATGGCGGTCGGGAAGTTTTTGCACCCTTTGCCCACCACCGCCCCGGCAATCGCCGCCCCCAACGCGCACGTCTGCGGGCAACGGCTCACCTTCATCGGACGGTTACACACGTCGGCGTAAATCTGCATGACAAAATCGTTCTTTTCCGCAATGCCACCGCAATTGACAACCTCTTTCACCTTCACACCATACTCCTCAAAACGGTTGATGATGGTCAACGCTCCAAACGCGGTTGCCTCGACCAACGCACGGAAGACCTCAGGGGCGGTCGTATGAATCGTCTGTCCCAAAAGTAATCCGGTCAGATTCTGATCGACCAGCACCGTGCGATTGCCGTTGTTCCAGTCGAGCGCCAGCAGCCCCGACGCTCCCGGCGCAAGAGCCGACGCGGCTTGGGTGAGATTTTCGTGAGCGTTTCCACGAGTGAATTCCGCGGGGGTGAGGTATTTCACAAACCAATTGAAAATATCGCCGACCGCCGACTGTCCCGCCTCCAGGCCATACATCCCCGGCATGACCGATTCGGGAACAATGCCGCACAGTCCGGGAATGTCGGTCATCGGTTCGGAAAGGGGAGAAACCATAATGTCGCATGTGCTGGTTCCCATGGCCTTGACAAGTGTACCAGGTTTGATTCCGCAACCGATTGCTCCCAGGTGGCAGTCCATCCCCCCCACCGCGATGGGAATGCCTGCGGGAAGTCCCATTTTTTTAGCAATTTCCGGCAACAGCGTTCCCGCCAGGTGGTCCATGGGAACCGCTTTTGTATCGTAGCGATACCGACACAACCGTGGGTCCAGTTCCGCCAGCGCCTCAACCGACGGCAGTCCACCCCACTGTTCATGGTACAACGCCTTGTGACCGGCAGAACAAATGCTCCGTGGAATACGATCGGGAGCGGCATTTCCCGTCAAGTACCCTGGAATGAAATCGTCCAGTTCCACCCAGGACGCGGCGGCTGCGGCCACTTTGGGAGCCGTTCGGACGCAGTGCAGAATCTTCGCCCAGTACCATTCGCTGGAGTACGTTCCACCACATTTCGCCACGTAATTTTCAGGACGTTTTTTGGCCCATTCGGTGATTTCCTGTGCCTCGGAGGTCGAGGTGTGGTCTTTCCAAAGCCAGGCATACGCGGCGGGATTCTCCTGAAACTCGCTATGCAGAGCAAGTGCTGTACCGTTCGCGTCCACTGGAATCGGCGTGGAACCGGTCGTATCGACACCCAATCCCACCACGTTTTCCGGCAAAAAATCTTTGTCGATCCTCTTTGCCGCAGCTACCGCCTTTTTCACGGAAACCAACACCCCTTGAATGTAATCGGCGGGATTTTGCCGTGCCAAATTGGGATCGCGGGAATCGACCAGAATCCCCGCATCCCCACTTGGGTAATGGAAAACGCAGTCGCCGACAATCGTACCGTCCGTAATATCCACAACGACGGCGCGAACGCTGTTCGTACCGTAATCGACTCCAATGGAATACTTTTTCATGGTTTCGTGTTCTCCTGTTTTTGCAAGTTGTTGGAAACGTTTTCCTGCCCATAATAGGCGTTTGCGCCATGTTTGCGAGAGTAATGCTTTTCCAGAACGTAATCTTCCAGTGGCGGAACGGATGGATGGATCAAATACGAATCCCGCGCCATTTGAGCGATGGCCTCCAGAGAAACGGCGTTCTGTACCGCGTTGTGTGCCGTTTTTCCCCACGTAAACGGAGCGTGCCCCGCCACAAGTACCGCGGGAACCTCGGCAGGCTGGCGACGCGACTGTTGAAAATACTCGACAATCACATTTCCCGTATTCGTTTCGTATGCCGATCCCACCTCCTGGCGAGTCAGTGGCCGGGTGAGTGGCACGGAACCGTAAAACTGGTCGGCGTGTGTCGTTCCCAAACAGGGAATCTCACGACGCGACTGTGCCCACGATGTCGCGCAGAGACTGTGCGTGTGGACGATCCCCCGAATCTGCGGTGCCACGTTGCGGAAATACCGGAAAAGCACCACGTATGTCGGCGTGTCGGAAGAGGGTCGGTTTTTCCCTTCCCTCACACGACCATCCAGCCCCACCAGCACCATATCGTCGGGCGTTAATTGTTCGTAGGGGATGCCGCTGGGTTTGACGACGAACGCGTCACCATCCTCCGTCAATTCCCCGGCGTTGCCCCAAGTCAGTGTGACGAGCCCGAACTTCACGAGTTCGAGATTCGCCACACAGACAGCCTCTTTTAATTGCGAAAGGTTCATGTTTTTTCCTATTGAACGTTCACCTTCATCACGGCCGCGGAAAGGGACGGAAGAACCACACTTCGCGTATTTCCCTCACCCGACACGACAAGCGGTTGGGGAGCAATGGCACCTGGCTCGGCAAGCGTGTTCCGTTTCAGCAGTTTCGCGTCCACATTTTCTCCCGCCTCGAGTTTCGGCGTAACCACCTGAGCCGTCGCGGAAACCACGTTCACATCGTTAAATGTCACGTTCATCACCGCGTCTTCCATCTGGTTGTTGACCACCTTCACATACAGCGTCTTGCCATCCGCCGATTTTGTTGCCACGGCATTGACAATCGGATTGTCCCCACACAGCGGTGCCGATTCGGAAACCAGCTCCACCCGATTCGGTGCGTAATGTTCCCGCCAGAGTTTCATCACAACGTAATTCGGAGCCGGGAACCAGCCGGTATGATCAAAATTGATGAACGCGTTGTCCCATGCCCGGGCGCTTACGTGCCGCAGGAACAGTGCCGGAGACGCGATTTGCAGCACATCCCCCACCTGTTCAAAACAATTCAAAATCCCGCCCGCATGCAAACCGGTACGCCAGTCGGTACTCTGAGCGTTCCACTCCGAGTCGAAAAGTTTGACATTCGGATGACCGGAGTTGGCAATGATTTCCCGACGTGACTCAAAGAAACGACGGTTGTTGTAAGGATTTACGGCATAACCCTTGGGGTTGTCGTACTGGTGCGTGGAGAGGAACGAAAACAGGTCGCCCGCTCCCTTTACAATCTCCGAATCCCAACGGTCGCGATTCCCCGTCCAGGAACCACACGCGATAATCGTGATGGTTGGGTCGATCGCCTTCATACGCGGAACCAGTTCCTTCAAAACAGCAATGTAGTTCGCTTCCGGGTCGAAATTCGGATGGACTTCGTTGTCGATTTCCCAATACTTCACGTTGTACGGCTCCGGGTGTCCATTTTTCGCGCGGACAGCTCCCCAACGCGAGGTTGCCGGTCCGTTGCAATACTCCAGCCAGTCGCAGACCTCCGTGAGCCAGTCAATCTCCTTTCCTTCCGTTCCGGCGATTTTCTGCCACTGTTTCGTGCCGATGTTGACTACCATATAGGGAGTTCCCCCGACAAGTTCACACAGTTTCATGTACTCATCGATTCCAAGCGAATTTACATCCACGTCGTTCCACAGTTCAATCGGATACGAACCTCGATCGTCCTGTGGACCGATACCATCCTTCCAACGGTACGCCGAAGCATAGCAACCACCAGGCCAGCGAATCAGTTCCGGCTGAATTTCCCGGATTGCCTGCAAGAGGTCGGGACGAAAACCGTGGTACTTTTCTTTCCACGTCCTCGGCATGATGGAAACCTGATCGACCTCCAATATCTTTCCTTCGGCAGGAACGAACGTAAGGTTTAATGTTCCGTTGTTCGTCGATTCCATCACCTCAAACGTACCGGAAATTTTCGTCCAGCCGTTCGCGTTCACGGAATATTCCTGCCCCTGAAATGTCACCGTACCACATCCCTTCAACCAGAGGGAATAGTCGTATTTTTCCCCCTTGTCAAACTTGTAGTTTTTCTGGGAAAGCGTCCCCGCATTCATGAAACGGACGAAACGGTTGCTGTTTCGCGCATCCCCTTCGACAAGACTTACCGAGCCAGTCGCCTGCCAATAACGGATTTCCGGCAGACTCTTCGATTCCAAAACCGTTTTATTCCCATCGACCAACACGTTGCCGGAAAGGTCTTTCACGAGAATGTTGGAAAATTCCGCAGCCGTATTCCACGTGCCAATCCCGACACAACCGGATGCCAGAGCGTCGTTTTCCGCTTCCATGATTTTTTGGCCGTCACGATAGCACTCAAAATGATTGCCGTTGACGACGAGCCGCAGGGAATACGTTTTCCCGTTTTCCCACTCCACAAATGGTGCAAATTTCGCGGCGACTTCCTGGCGGACATCTTTTTTGTTTTCCGAAAGTCCACGTTCCAGCCCGTCCCGCTTGTTTCCCCAACCACCGAGATTCACCCAGTAATAATCATTCCCCTTCACGCGAAACATCAGCAGAAAACCTTCCTTTCCGCCAAGTTTTTTCGCGTTGCAGGAAAATTCGTAGTTCGTCCAGTTCTCGTCGCCAAAGACCAACCGTGGATTGCCGTGTGTTGATTTCTGGGTCAGCACGCCATCCTGGCCCTGCCATATATTGGATTGCCCTGCCTCGAACGAACGGTTCCAGACCAACTCGCCCCACAAACCACCGTTGCAGGAATTGTAAATATGTTCCAGAAAATGGCTGTAAACCCTCACATCAATCGGGTTGACAACCTTGCTGGCGTTGACCGTCACATCCAACGGTTCCGCCGCGCACACACTACTTGCCCAAAGCAGGCATAAAATACTCAGACACTTTTTCATCACAGATCCTCCATAAAGGGGTTGAGGTTGGAAGGAACCAACAAACGATGGCTCCCTAAAATCATTTTTTCATCCAATAATACACTTCATTCGTTCGGAGCGTCTCCTTCAAGCGGAAAATCTCCGTCTTTTCGTCAATCACGACCATTTCCATGTCCGCGATTTCAGCGTAATCCGCAAGCTGTTCGACCGTCAGATCAAACGAAAATGCCGTGTGATGCGTCCCACCACACAGAATCCACGCGCCCGCCCCGATCTCCAGATTCGGCTCCGGTTTCCAGAACGCCCGCGCGACGGGGAGTTTCGGCAAATCGGCCTCCGGTTTTCGGACTTCGACACAATTGACAATCATGCGGAACCGGTTCCCCATGTCGACAACCGTCGCGGCCACCCCTTTCCCGGAATGAGCCGTAAACACGAGCCGTGCCGGGGCAGCCTTCCCGCCAATTCCCAGCGGATGAACCTCCAGGCGAGGTTTCGCGTCCGCAATCGTCGGGCAGACTTCCAGCATGTGAGACTGAAGAATCGCTCCGTCGCCAGCAAAATGCAGGACGTAATCTTCCAGAAACGACGACCCGCCCGGAAGTCCCCGTCCCATCACCTTGAACAGTCGTACCAACGCCGCCGTTTTCCAGTCCCCTTCCGCGCCGAAACCGTAGCCCTCCGCCATCAAACGCTGCGACGCCAGTCCTGGAAGCTGGTCAAGACCATGCAGAGCATCGAAATTGGTCGTAAATGCCTTCGCGTTTTTGACCTCCAGTATTTTGCGGATTGCCAACTCCTCACGAGCCGCTTCGATTACCCGTTTTCGATCCATTCCGTCCGGCAGAGCGTTGGGAGCCAACGTGTATTCCGACGTGTATTGCGCTACGAGGTCGTTGATTTCCGCCTGCGTAACGCTCTGTTGAACCTCCGCCAAATCCCCCACCGGAACGTAATCGACGTGGTATCCCAACACGGACTCCGCCTCCACCTTGTCACCATCCGTAACCGCAACGTCGTTCATGTTGTCGCCAAAACGGACGATGGTCAATTTCTGCTGGTCGCCCCAAGCGGCGCAGACACGCATCCAGTCTGCCAACGATTTCCGCGTCGTGTCGTCCTGCCAGTAACCGACCACGATCTTTCGATTCCTCCGAAGACGGCTGACAATATGTCCGAACTCCCGGTCGCCATGGGCACTCTGGTTCAGATTCATATAATCCATGTCGATGTCGGACCAGGGAATCTCCCGATGAAATTGCGTATGCAAATGCAACAATGGCTTGTGAAATGCCTTCAGTCCATGAATCCACATTTTCGCCGGGGAAAACGTGTGCATCCACGTTACCACACCGACACAGGTTTCCGAAGCCTCCGCCTCGCGGAAAAACGCGGTCACCTCCTCCCGCGAATGGATCGTTCCCCGATAAACCATTTCCATCGGCAAGCCACCCGCGCTGAGTTTGTCCACGATCTGCCGCGAATGGGCATCCACCTGAGCAACCGCGTCGTCCCCATACAATAACTGGGCACCGGTCACAAACCAGATCTGGGATCGTTCATAGATATTTTGATTCATAACAAGTCCTTGTACAAGTTCAACCCACAAAATAAAGATAGGCCGCCAAAATTGCCGCCACCACGACACACGACGCCACCACATCCGGCCAACTCCAGCTTTCCCGCGATCGGGCACGCTCTTCTTCCGTCGTGGTGCCAAACGTCAGGCCACGGATCTTCGCGTAATCCGGCTCGGTCGTGGCAAAGCTCACCCCCACCATGCAGAGGACGCAAACGGCCATGATGAAAACGCTGTAATACTGGAAGTAAACGTTGTTCACGAACCAGCAGAAAGAATTTTCCGAAAACGTCATTCCCAATGTGGCCGCGGTGTCGATACCCAATCGCAGAATCGCCAGCGCGAACCCGACCACAAGAGCCGTCATGGCTCCGTGCGCATTCATCCGCTTCCAAAACACGCCGAGCAAAAAAACCGTCAAAATGGGGGGAGAAAAATATCCCTGCACGCTCTGAAGATAATCGTAAAGTCCGTTTTTCCCCTGAATGATCGGTATCCACGCCAACCCAATGACAATCATCACCGCCGTCGCCACACGTCCCACCCAAACCAATTGCTGTTCGGAAACGTTCTGGTGGAATTTCTGGTAAAAGTCCATCGTGAAAAGCGTCGCGCACGCGTTGAACACTCCTGCCAGCGAACTCATCAGCGCCGACAACAGCCCCGCCACGACAATTCCCCGCACTCCCGTCGGAAGCACCTCACGAACCATCAGCGGAAACGCTCCCTGGCACTCCCGTGCTACCGCCACTTGGACACCGTTTTCCTCGGTAATCAACGTTTCCAGCCCCGCGGTGCCGTGATACGAAAGCGCGAAGCAAATCATTCCCGGAATGATAAAAATGAACACCGGAAGTAATTTCAGACAGGCCGCGAAAAGACTTCCCCGGCGGGCATCCGTTTCGCTTCTGGCACTCAGGGCACGCTGCACGATGTACTGATCCGTACACCAATACCACAGGCCGATAAGCGGTGCGCAGAACAACATTCCCAACCATGGATAATGCGAACCCTGTGAACGGTCTTTGAAATACCATGCCTGTCGGACGATCGCCCCTTCCTGATTCTTCTCAATCACCGGCGACCAGGTTCCCTCAATCCCCTTCGGCAAAAGCGGTTTCCAGAGATTGAACATGTCCCGGTTTTCCTCCCGGTTGGAGCAAACCTCTCGAAGATTTTTCCAGCCAGCGAAAACCGAACCGTCCCCTCCATCGCACTTTCCCAATGCCATCAGCCCGCAGATCGTCACCAGAAACGACCCTAAGATCAGAATCATCGTCTGCATCGCTTCGGTGTATGCCACCGCACGCATTCCACCCAACGTGGTGTAAATCCCGGTCAGGACAATCACCAGAATCGACCCGACCCAGAAACTGTCCAGCCCGCAGAATCGCAATTCCGGCAACAGCACTTGAAAGACCACCCCTCCCGCGAAAATCCCCACCGCCACTTTCGTTACCACATACGCCACCAGCGAAATCACCGACAGCACCCACCGGGCGTTTGGCGAAAACCGACGCTCCAGAAACTCGGGCATGGTAAAAACCTTGCTGCGAATATAAAAAGGGATGAACACCCACGCCAGAACCAGCAGGCACCACGCGTGCAACTCGAAATGAGCCAGCGTTACACCGTCGGTACAGCCACTCCCCGCCAGTCCGACGAGATGTTCTGAACCGATATTCGACGCGAAAATCGACGCGCCCACCACAAACCAACTCAGCGAATTACCTGCCAAAAAATAATCGTTGGCCGTGTTTCTCGATTGGTTGATCACCCACCACGCCAAACCAAACAAAAGCAGGAAATAACCTCCCACCACACACCAGTCCAGTGATGTCAAACTCGTTGAGAAACCCAACGGCAATGATTGAAACAACATCGTTCTTTCCCTCTGTTAAGTGTGAATTCTAACCGTTATTTTCCTTGCGAAATTCCGTGATTGTCATGCCCGCTTCCCGCAGAAAAAAACGACAAAGATAACCGTCCGTGCCAAACTCGCACGCCTCGGCAATCTCACGAACTTTCATATCCGTCTTCAAAAGCAGGTTCTTCACCCGCTCCAATCGCGCTCGACAAATTTCCGAAAGCACCGAACGCCCCAGCACATTCTGAAATCGCACCTCCAGGACACGACGCGAAACATTGACATGATTGGCCACCTCCTGAACACTCAACGCAATCATCGAATTCAGGTGGATGAACCGTACCGCCTCCGCTATCGTCGGATCGGAGATCTCCGGGCGCTCCGTCGATTCCCGGCTGGCAATCCCAATCGGATTGATCAAAAAAGTTTTTTTCTCATGAATCTTCCCCCGCATCAAACCGTCCAGAATCATGGCGGCATGATAACCTCCATTCTCCGAATCGAGAATGATACTGGACATTCGCGGTGAACACATCCGGCAGAGCAACGGATCGTTATCCACCCCCAGTACCGCCACATCCTCAGGAACCCGGATTCCCGATTCCTGACATGCCGCAATCACCTGCCTGCCACGCACGTCCATCGACGCCATCAACCCCACCGGCTTGGGAAGCAAATCCAACCACTTCCCCAACAAGTGAATCTCTTCACTCCACGGAATTCCCTTTCGCTGCGGGGTGTAAAGGTGACAGTCGAATCCCGCCCGATCCAGCGTCTCGCGGAACGTCCACTCCCGCTCTTTCGACCAGAGAACATTGTTCACTTCGCAGACATACGCGTAGTTTTCGTAATTCTGTTCCATCAAATACCTGGCGGCCATCCGTCCCACCTCGGCACTGTTGACGTGTACCTCACACGTATTGCGGAACGGTCCGTCCACGTTTTTCTGCTCTTCGTACAAATCCAGTGCCACGACTGGAAGGTGGCTATCCAGAATCGCTTGCGCCACTTCGGGTGTTTCCACACGGGCAATGATTCCCGTGGCGTCCCAGGTTCGCACCTCCTCAAACTGCTGAGCCAGGTCGCCTGGAAAAAGATGAAACGCCCATGGTCCATAAAGTCGGGCATAGCGTTCGATTCCCGAAAGGATGGATCGCCCCACCTCACGGGACGTCTCTACCAGTAACGCAACTCTCGGAAGGGTAAGCCGGGTTCGATTCGTATGGTTCCAAGAAGCCATGATGGAAATCCCAAAAATAAAAAATGTTCCTTTTACGCGAGCCTTTCTTAAATCATACCCCCTTCCCCGCCCGTTGTCAATGTATTTTTGCGCAGAACGAGGTATCCATTTGCGCAGAATTCCCACAGTCCCTTTTTATCGTGGAAAAAACCTGTTTTTTTGAGTTTTATAAAAAAGAAATTTCTCGATTCACCTATCCAAAAAGGTAATTTCAAATAATAGAATATACATTTTTACGACATTTGCGACGCATTTATACCAGAATTGCACGGAAGAGATGAATATCCATACGCGCACTTGCGGCCAATGAACTCCCCTCTTTCAGAAAGTTGGGTGAGAGATTTCTCCCTTGCCGGATACCTGACTCTTTATTTCCAGCCGGTATTTTCCGAATGAGACAAAATACGTGTTTCCCCGACCAGCCCAGTGATTCTGCTTTCCCGGCTCCCAATCGCGCAAAGGTTCGGGCAACTCGGCCAGAGGCAAAATCTCTCCACAATGCAGAGAGGAAAATCGCTCTGGATAATGCACGCCCCAGGTTGGTCGAAAGGCGTAAATCGTCCAGTCCGGGCGTGTATACTCCTTGCCGGACGGTGTAAATTGCGTGTCGCACCGTGCCGTCACCATCCACTCACAATCGGGTGTAAGGTAATGTATCTTCGCCAACCGGTTCACTCCGTACAATGCCCGCCAGTAAAGCGACGCGTAAAGCCGTTCGTTTCCTCTCTTTATCACGATAACGCCATTTTCCGAATCGGTGAACTCAAAATCTTCCGCCGCGTCCTCCATCGGGAACCGCCACGACGAGAGATTCGGTTCCGCCAACGGTTTTTCCAAGGCTGCCAGATACCCTGGAATGCCGATTAAAACGTTGCTTACCCGAAGCGAAGGGTCGTTCAGCAGTTTTTCCACGGCACACCAATACTGGTTATCCGCCAGTTGCCGCCGAAACGCCTGAATCGACATTTCATCCCCCGCAGCCAAGGCCACCAGCGCCGCGTCCCCTTCCTTACCAGTGCGGGAACCATACACGACGGGTCCGATCAGCGTGGTATCCCGCCAGCCGATCACCGTTTCCAGCCGCATGGCCTGAAATCCTTCCGCGTCTGCTGCGGGATAACGGAAAAACAACCGTGCGCGAGCCATTTTCCGCAGTTGCTCTCGCAACGTCTCCTCCGGGCATGAAAGACAAATCAGCGCGGCCCAATCCAGCACCTCACCATAGCTGCCGACATATCCCAACTCCCGCGTCAATCCTTTCGAGGTTGTTTCGTAAAAAAGCTCACCAAAAGGCTTTTCCGGGCCGAGATCCGTTTCCCGACCGCGCCACGGCTCACACCCCATCGCCTCCCGCAGATACCGCACCACCTGCTCCTCCGGCAACGCTTTTTCCGCGTCCAGAATCCGCAATGCCCGATTCATCCGGTAAATGTTCCAATCGATGATCATCGACTGGTTGGTATAAAACCGCCGATTGCGCGTCAGAAAAACAAGACTTTGCGAAAACGCGTCCGCCCAAACATCCCGACGGACATTCCCGTCCGAAAGTTTCTCGTCAAGCCGTTTCTGAAACGCCGCGTCATTCAGCAACGCAACCGCCTCACCCAGCGGCGCGATCCCGAACCAGTCGCTGTTGTACTGCCGTGGGTCTTTGCAGAGAAGTTCTGGATGCTCTGCCGCCGCCTGAATATAGACGTCCCCCGCTTCCAGAACCCGGTCGACCACTCGGGAATTCCTGTAAACCGGTGTCCAGTCCCCAACATATCCCTTCGCCAGATACTCCGCGTCCTGAAGCGTCAGTGGGGATTTCCGCTCCAGACGTGATTCCAACTCCCGACTCACACGCACTTTCACCCGCTCCAGAATCTCCGATCCCGGCGTGAGACGTCGCGGCCAATTCCGCTTTTCCGCTTTCCCCGCAAAGGGGAGAAACGCGTCGGTATGCGTCGTCGCCTCGTACAACCCCACCGATGCCCCTTCGATATTCTTCTGGAATTGCTCAAAATTTTCGCCGTAACTCCAAATCCTCCCCGACATGCGAAGTTCCCACCGAATTTCCGACTTTCCCTCCGTCAAACTCCGTGGCAAAACGGTCGTCACAATATAGAATTTTCCCGGACATGGCCCTTCCCCACCATGGTGCAGAATATCGTAGTCCCCCAAATGGCGATAGCCCAACTGCTTTCCGTCCACAAACAGAACCAACTGGTTCGGCGATTCATCCCCACCCCAGAATCGAAACGAAAGGTAATTATCCCCCTGCGGACGGACTTTCAGCGTAAAAAAGAGCGAACCGCTCTGCCAGGTGGGTTTTTCCGGTGGAAGTATTCGACGGCATTTCTCCCCCATGGCTCCCGCAAATACCTCGGAAACCCCCGGTTCGCCGCTAAAATCGTGACTTTTTTCCGACGTTGAATCCCCCAGGTGGAGCGTGTCGATCACCTCCGCCAAGAGAGTGCCGGGAAAAAAACACAGGGATAAAACGGCGAATAAAGAGAGTCGTACTCTATCACGATTCCATAAAATGAAGGATAGCATTTTTGAACTCTTTCTAAAATTTCGGGAAACTCTCCACGATGGAATAGAATCCCTTTTTCGGACTCCAATTCCGGTCAAACGGCAGGGCATAATCGGGTCGATTTTTCTTGGGAAAATAGTTTCGCCAGGAGTATTGATCCGAAATTCCCCAAAACGTCACGCTCGAAATTCTGTCGGCGTTACGGCACAAAACCTCGAAAACCTGCGCATACACCTCGGCCTGCCTGGCTTCTATTTCAGAGGTGTATTCCCACTTCTCTCCGTCCGGGGCCTCACGGTTGCCGGGATGATGAACACTCATGTCCAGTTCCGTAATCTGAACATCCAACCCCAGTTCCGCAAACGCGTCAATCGTTTTCTGGAGTTCCTGCGGCGAAAATGTGTGGATGTCCCAGTGCCCCTGTATTCCCACACCGAAAATCGGTGCGTCGGCAGCCAGCAGTTCCTTCAACATCGCGACCGCTTTGGCTCGTTTGTCAGGGTTGAGCAGTCCATAGTCATTATAGTAGAGCCGAACGTCGGGATCAATCCGATGTGCCGTCTGAAATGCCCGTAAAAGAAACTCTTTACCGCAGATTTTGTACCATGGGCTTTCAACGCGGTACGTTTCCTCACCACCATCGGCCAACGCCTCGTTCACCACATCCCAGCAATAAACCACGTCTCGGAAATGCTCCATCACACAGGTCATGTACGCTTCCATCCTGGCATAAAGAGCCTCTTTGTCGAGTTGGTTTCCCGCCTCATCGGTAAAAAATCCCGCAGGAGTCTGATTGTGCCAGACAAGCGTATGCCCTCGCAATCGCAAACCATGTTCCTTCGCAAACGCGACCAATCGGTCTGCCGGTTCAAAGTGCCCCCTTCCATCCGGGCGATACAAAGCGTTGGGCTTCATGCAGTTTTCCGCCGTCAGGGAACGGTAGTGCCGCAAAATGTGAGGGGTGTTTTCATCGTTCAGCAGATGTGGCTCCACGGCCACACCAATATCGAACATCGGCGTGAATGTTTCCCAAAGCGACGGAATGTTTGCCTGTTCCTGCGTATGAGCATCCATCGCTAAAAACAGAAGCGACGAAACCCAAAGGACGATCGTGGAAAATAACTTTTTCAACATGGCGGGGTCTCGATCTACGGTTTCATTCTTTTTGAAGTTCCAGGCAAATCACTTTCGGAGTTTCGGTTTCCTCGGAACGGATACAAACGTCGTACTTGGAGGCGGCGGGAAGGGAATACGTCCTCTCCGTTTCGGTTTCGGTAAGGGGCGGAATCGGCTCCCCATTCACCCAGACGGTCATCTTTTGTTCCGATGTGACTGGCAACGTTCGGATTCGCAAGATATTGGCATGTTTCGCGTTGGGGAACTGGAAAGAAAACCAGCCGTTTGGCCGTGCCTGCCGCCAGTGGAGGTCACCTTCGGTTCCCGTCACGGAATTTTTAAACGCAACGGCATGGTCGGTTTCAGGCTGTTGCTCACCACAGTAGACAACGTCGCAGACAGAGTCCGCAGAATCGTAAACCATTCGGTCGAAAATCGTTTTCCAATACATCACGTACCGCGTTTCGTGGACTCGAAAAAATGGGATCAGCGTCGCGGTCATTCCGTCGATTCGGAAATGGAGAGAGCGTGAGCCGTCGGCACCTTGCACTGGGTGGACATGTTTCGCTATTTCGTCGGGTTGGAAGGGAAGGACGGGGATTTCCGCAAGGGGTATTTTGGGACCATGAGCGATATGGGCACCACGTCCCTCGTCGGCAAACAGTCCCGTTTGGTTTTTCGTGTCTGTCGGGGCGGCCAGCAAAATCGGACCGTAAAAGATCGCGTACCAGGCCGAACGGTCGGGCGGAGTTTCCACATGAATTTTCATCGGAAAGGCAACGCGAATGGTATCCCCTTTTTTCCACTCCCGCGTGAGGGAAATGTAGCCGTTTTTCACCGGGCAAACAGGAACGTTTTCCCCATTGATGGCGATCTCTACCCCGGAAGTTGCCCAGTGAGGCCGACGGATTCGGACTTCCAGGGTGGTCGGTTTTTCAGGATTCAGCGTGATTTCGGTAAAATCCTCATCAGGAAACCGGGTTTGCTGGAGGACTTCGATCGATTTCTCCTTCCAGGAAAACCGCGAGGCGATAAAAAGATTGACAAACAGCGTCTTTTCCGTGTGAGCATAAATCATTTCGCCATATTTCGCATGGTTTTCCATCCCCGAACCGACACAGCACCAGAAACAGGTTTGGGGTTGGGAATAGACACGGTAATGACCACTGCGGGCGGGAGTGAAATAAACCAGGCCACCCGTGCGGGGATTTTGCGTGGAAAGGATGTGGTTGAACAGGGCTTTCTCGTAAAAATCGGCATAACGGCTGGAAGGATCGCGGGCAAACAGCATTCGGGTCAGTCGAAGCATGTTGTAGGTGTTGCACGTTTCAGGTCCCTCCACGTCCAGCAAAAGTGGCTCAAAGTTGCGAACATCGTTGAAATGCTCCCGAAAACTGTTCCCGCCGATGGCAATGGAACGTTGAAAAACGACGTTCTCCCAAAATCGCACAGCGGCGGTGTGCCAGTCGTCGTTTCGGGCAAGGTCGGCAATACGCTGGAAACCGATGACTTTGGGAATCTGCGTATTGGCATGTTTTCCGGTGAGATTGTCGCGTCCTTCCAGAAGCGGATCCAGAATTTCCCGATGAGAAAACCGCTCCGCCAGCCGAAGGTATTTTTCGTCGCCAGAGATGGCAAAAGCGTCGGCCAGCGTTTCGTTGATACCACCATGTTCCGTGCGCAGAATGGTCTGGATCTGGTCGTCGGAGAGATTTTTCGTCCACTCCACGAACCAGTCGGAAAATTTCAAAAACATTGCGCGAGCCTTGACGGAACCAGCAATTTCCGCGGCGTCACGCAATCCGGCGAACATTTTATGGAGGTTGTAAATCGGTACCCAATAACGATTCAATCCGAAACTGTTAGACTCAATCTTTCCATCACGAAGGGCTTCCCAGAGCGGTTTTCCGTTGGGAACCCCACCAAGATAACCATTCCCATGGGCAATCTGGCACTTTTCCAGTTCAGCAATCGCATAATCCAACCGCTTGCGGATTTCCACCTCCTCTGTTGCCCCCCACAGATGAGCCAGCGCGGAGAGGTAGTGCCCGGCGATATGCCCGTCCAAACCCGACGACTCCCAGTTTCCGTAGGGAGACGCTTGGGTGGGCAGACCCGCTTCCCGAAAGTACGGTGCCAGAAGCCGATCCGCATCAAGTTCCAGCAGGTATTTTCGATTCATCTCCTGAGCGTGGAGGAACGGTCCCTCACAAAGCCGCACCTGCGTTTCGGGAAAAACCATCTCTTCCGCAGGCAATGAGGGAACCAGCAGAAACATAAACCACGCAATCCGGCATATTTTCATCGTTTTTTCCTTTTCGGGAGAGAACGGGCATTATTTTTTTCTTCGCATCGCCAGCAGACCCAATATTCCCAGCAGGAACAAAACCACCGTGGATGGCTCAGGCACGTTATACGACAGCAGAGCGACTTGATCAGCAGTCAGAGCAGTATTCCAAACTCCCGCATAATCCATCAGACCGGAGATGGTTCCAAAGGCGTTATTGGGGGATTCCAGGATCAGAAACTCGTTCCCTGTGGAAAGTTGGGAAAATTCCACCGCAAGACTTGCGGAAGCCACTTCTTCGCCCAAAGTGGGATCGTAAACATACAGGGAAAGAAGGCCAGTCTCGTCTCCCGTTTTGGCAAATGTACTGGTAAGGTCGTACCACGTATCTTTTCCCAAGGCGAAATAATTCTCCACGTGATCTTCGTTATAAAGCTCCAACGTGTAGTTTTCATCGCCGTTATCATAGAGATAATAGGCTCGTGTTGCGGAAAGATCAAATGGTTTGGCATACAACGTCAAAAGCCCGGTGTCCACAGTTCCGTAAGTGGTTCCCAATCCGAATTTGATGTCATCACTCCAATGGTTTCGCATGAAGAAAAGCGTTTGCCCATTTCCTTGCGTTGCGTCCGTCGTTAAAAAGGTGTCCATTTTCACCCGCGTGGAGAACGTCATATCGCCAGAATTGGCGTACAACGCGGGGACGGTCGTATTGTACCCATATCCGTTAACGCCATCTTTTCCGTCCCGAATCGTGATTCCGTTACTATTCAGCGTTCCGGCCAAAGCACTGCTGTTGCCTGTTTCCAGGGTAAGTCGCGTATTTCCCAAATCATTCCGGTTGCCACTCAGGTCGATCAAGGAATTTGTAGAGCCGTCCCAATACCCCGCCGCCGAAGCAATGAGGGCGTCTATCTTTTCCGCGGTCGCCAAAAGGGAAGAGGTGGTTTGCGCGGTTCCCGGCCCCTCCATGGCGCGGACTTTTGCCATCGTTGGGCCAGCGGCACCGTTGTAAATGTTGAATTCGCTGAACGTGGCGTTGACATAATGATCAGCACTCCATTGCGATTTTCCGATGTAGTTTGCCGTTCCATTCAAGTCCGTAAGAGGCGACGGGCTATTTTTATTGGTTCCCACCAACGCTCCGTTCACATAATAACTCAACGTTCCCGTGCTCGTATCCGCGTCGTACGTTTTCACCACGGTAAAGAGGTAACGTGTGTCCGCGGCAAGTTTATAATCACCTATGGAGCTATTGGAATCCTTTTGGAGAAGCGTGTACGAATCTCCTAATTTTCTCCAGTCTCCACTGGTGGACAGGAACAGACGATTCGTTATATCATTCTGACCAATATCGAAGATTCGGCTGAAATTTCCGAATTCGTGAACGGTAGCCCAAACCTCGAACGTTGCGGAAGTCTGATCCGTTGCAAAGAGGTTATCCGGCAGCTTCACATAAGCACCGTTGGCATTCCCCGACCCCACCAGAGTCAACGTTCCGGCACTGGTATCTGTCGTGAAAGTTCCCGTGCCTGCCGTAAGGATACTGGCATCGTAGGTTTCTGTCATATTGTTCCAGAGGGTGTTGTCCACCGTGTTGTAATGGTCAAACGTGTACGAGTGCGTTGCCGTCCATTCCCCCTGTGCCGTGGAGAGACCCCCGACAATCATCACCAAACCAATCAAAAAATTCCTCATTTTTCGCTCCTTTTGAAAGTTGCCCATGTTTGCCATTCTATAAGAATAGTGTAAATCGGGAGTCTTGGAAAGTCAATTGTAAATTTGCGTTTTGGGGTTATCTTTTTGCGTAAGTGAGAGTATTTTTCCTACTTTTTACCCTATTTTTCTTCACTTTTTGGGATTGGGAAAATTTCTTTTTTTCTGTGGAAAGGTCGAAATTTTTCCCCTTCTCCGATTTTATCGCTTTTTCCTCCAACGGTTGGAAGTCTTCCGAGAGCAACGATTGGCAAATCGTGATCCCCCGCCCGACATCTTGCGGATTTTTGGAAGGGATTCGTTCGACAATGTTAAAACTCACCCGCACATCCCCCACCGGAACATCCTCCAGAAGATAATGCCCATTGACGATTTCCCCGCGTGTTCCCTGAGAGATTCCCTCTCCCGAAGCGGTGTATACCGATATTTCCGCAATCGCCCCGGCTGGAATTGGCTTCCCGGAAAGAGTCACCTCCCCCTCCCACGTCACGACTGGCAACTTGGGCGAACCACATCCCACCCCTAACAGGCAGATCATTCCCAAAATCATTCCCCAGTTTCGCATCGCTTTTCTCCTCTTTCAATAATCTGTGGCCAATGTTTCCCCACCCGCGGCGCTGGTGAGTGCCCGCCAGGTACGAAGACTGATCCCATCGCTGATGAAAGTTCCCGAACCATCGCACCGAGCTACATTCACACCTCCCGCATGGTGACTGCGAGCGGTGTAAACCCCATCACTGGAATCTGCCGTGTAGGTCGGAACGGGAATGGCGTTTTCCTGATAATAATGGCTCTCCACCACCTGCCTGGCACAAATGTCTCCCTGGCTACTGTTGGGAGGAAACCAACCGGTGAACGTCTGACCGCCCAGGGAAGTCATGTGGTCGCTGATCGGTCCGCCCCACGCACTTCCTGTGGGGGGAATGACCTTCGTCTCCGAAATCAACAATGTGTTGCTGGTTCCATCCGAAATATTGTCCGTAATCGTCTGACTGACCGGCACCAGCGGCGAACCTAAAAACTCCTGGTTCCACGTGTCGTACCCCGACGCGTTGATGTCCGCGTTCGCGTTGGGCGACCCCATCGCTTTCTGACCATAATTCGTGTTTCCCCAGTTGGCTACGTAATTCCCACGAACACGCGCCCAGGTACTGTTGTCCCACTCATTTTCCACCAACCCTATATCCGACGGACACGCAAACGTCGGAATCTTCGTTCGGCGTAATTCCTCATGGTACGGATCGGAAAAACTCCGCGAAAAATCCATCTTGTTGAACCATGCCATCTGCTCCAAATGGGGTCCCAAGAGCGGAAGCCATGAAAAATCATCATAAGTTCGATGACCCGCACGTGTCGCGTTATCCAACCGGTTCCACGAATACGTCCCCGGCGGAAAGCCACCATTGACAGCCGCGTAACTATGCATCGCAAGTGCCAACTGGTGCATATTGTTCGCGCACTGCATCCGCCGAGCCGCCTCCCGCACCTGCTGTACCGCCGGAAGCAAAAGCCCCATCAACATCCCCATGATGACGATCACCACCAGCAACTCGACCAGTGTAAAACCGCTCCAGGCCGTCGTGTTCCCAGCAGCCTTGTAATTTGCCCGGCATACCGAAGATTCCACCATTAACAATTTGTGTTTCATGTCCCCCTCCTCAAAAATTACGTTGTACACCATGTCCTTTTTCTGCATTCTAATTCCCCCGGTAGGAGTTGTCAATGTAATTTTGCGCAGAAGCGGTTTCCAATTTGCGCAACACCTCAAAGAACCTCTGAAAACTCCTTGAAACATGCCCTCCCGCAACTCGTTTCACGCTTCATTTTACGGGAAATGGAACCAACTGAAGGATCGAGGGAGAAAATCTCAAAAATTCAAATAAAACCTGTCAGAAAATCCTCGAAATCCGTATAGCCGCCGACTTCCTGCGTCGCAAAATGGAATAATCCGAAGCGATAACCCATAAAATGCGGCAGGGTATAATTCATTTTCATCGGAGTTCCAAGCGGAATCCATTCTTTCCCGTCGAGACTGTAGCTAAACGAAACCAAATCCCGGCGATCTTGAAAATCCATGCTTAATTTCAAATGCACACGAGCCTGCTCCAACGGGATGGCAATTTCTTCCACTTCATGGTTCTTCTGATTTTTAACCACCACGATCGCCAGAGCCTCTTTTTCCTTTTTTACACCGATAAACGCGTATTCTTTTTGCAGCGCGACAAGACCCGAATAATCGCCATTTTTCAGATTGGAGACGTCAATCGTCGTCTTTCCAAAGCAATTTGGGCCAAACGTTCGCTGCGTCAAGATATTTTTCGCTTCCGTCAGACAGCGAACCGTTCGCCCTGAAGAAAGTCTCAGGCACCCTTTTCTGTCAGAAAGAGACCAATAGCGAGAATCAGGATTATGATTCCACTGCCAGACCAGCGAAAGGGAGGAATCGTCAAAGGAATCGGACGCGACGATTGCCGGGATTCGGGGTGGCTCTCCTGGAAGTGAAAACGATTCGGGAAGACGACCATTGTCACCAATCACAGGAAAATCCTCCTCCCACCTTACCGGAAGAAGATACGGGATTCTCCCCACTGCCCCCGCGTCCTGGAACAGAACGGCATACCACTTCCCATCCGGGGTGTCGAAAATTCCCCCCTGCGCAATTCCAGCGTCCTGAAAAACGATACGTCCCTCATACGGACCTCTCAGGTTATCCGAACGAAACAGAATCGCCGTCCGCATCCCGTCACGTGGCCATGTAATTCCAAAAACATAGTATTTGCCGTTGATTTTAAAGACTTGAGTTCCCTCCGCCCGCAAACCAATATTGGTTCCCGCAACGTAACTCGCGTTGGGAATCACGACTTCATCCACACCACCCGGCTTGATGGAACGAGCATCTTCCGACAATTCCGTCAGACGGATATTGTGCGAACCATGGAACATATAAACCCGACCGTCATCTTCAAAAAAGAGGGAGGAATCGTGAAGAAGAGGTGAAAAAGAGGCTTCTTTCCAGGCTTCTTTTTCAGGATCACGTGTCGTGAACACATACGTTTTGCCGGTCGAAAGACTGAACGTACTCAAATAGAATATTCCGTTATGGAATCTCAGACTGCTTGCCCACGTCCCTTTCCCATAGGCATTTTTACCATTTTCAAGATTCAGTTCGTCTGTTTCCGCAAGATTCTGATGCGCGTAACTCGCTATTTTCCAATTCACGAGGTCTTTGGAAACCATGACCGGAAGACCGGGACTCAAATGCATGGTGGTGCTACTCATGTAATAGGTCTCCCCGACACGAAGAATCGACGTATCGGGAACATCCGACCAAATCATGATGGGAAGTTTTTCTGCCGCGTTCAAAACAGAAACCAGCAACAAAACCTTTCCAACGATCATGAAAGAAAGGTTCTGTAGTATCCACGAAGAAGGAATTTTCTTGCAGTGGGACATCGTTTTGTCTCCTAAAGTTGAGTGAATGTTCATCAAACAACTCTATTATAACCACTTCTCCTCCTTCTTTCAATGGATTTTTGCGTTATCTTCCTTCTCTATTTGCGCCAATTGGAATTTTATACAGGTTCAACCACAAACGTCCCCTGAATGAATCGCTGCCCATTCTACCTCATCCCGTTTTGCCCCTCTCGATTCTGGACACGGGCTGCGCACTTCCAGAGGCTTCCACCACATGAACCCCGTTGGTACTCCAGCCACGCAAAGTACCTCTTTTCCGGGTTCCACAAATGTCGCGTTAAACGGACGATTCTCCATTTACCAGGGCACTAATGCTTCCGTTCCAAGACGTAACAAGCCAACGCCTCAAGTGCGTCGCGACAGGGATTTTTCGGGAATTTTTCGAGTGAGGAAATGGCGGTCAGGATATGTTTTTGAGCCGTTTCGCAGACCGACTCATAAATCGCATGTTCCCGCAAAAGAGTTTGAATTTTCGGACGGACTTCTTCCACAGACTCGTTCTGAAGGGCAGAAAGAAGGGTCTGGCGCGGGGTTTCCTCCAAAACAGCCAGCAGACGAATCATCGGCAATGTCAGTTTCTGTTTGGCCAAATCGGTTCCCAGGGACTTTCCCATTTGCGTTTCCTCACCCCGAATGTCCAGCAAATCATCCGCAATCTGAAAAGCCATCCCCAAATGTCTGCCAAACGTTATCGCTCCCTCCCGCCATTCCTGTTGTGTAGAGTTGAAGAAGACGCCCAGTAAACAGGCACATTCACATAACGACGCGGTCTTGTCTTGAATGATGGAGTTGTACGTCTCCTCCGAAAGAGTAAAATTACCCCGAAAACCGACCTGCCGCATTTCCCCCTCGCAGAGTCGGCAACTGGTCTGAGCCACGAGATGGCTCACTTCCGTACAATCGAGTTCCGTCACCTGCCGAATCGCCCGTGCCACCATGAAATCGCCCAACAGTACGCTCGTCTCATTGTTCCAAACCACATTCACCGTGGGAAGATGTCGCCGTGTCGTTGCCTCGTCCAGAATGTCGTCGTGAATGAGCGTCGCGGTATGGATCGTCTCGATCGCTGCCGCCAGCGTTCGATGTTGCGGCAAAACGTCCCCCGTCATCTTCGCAAAAAGCAACAACAAAGCTGGCCGCATTCGTTTTCCACCCAACTGAAACCCATGATGCACCACACGGTCAATAAACGGATTCTCACACGACAAAAACTCCCGAAGCAGCTTCTCAACCTCGAAAAGTTCAGTCTCAATCGGGGCATAAAATTTCCGATAGTTCATGGAAGGGGACTCTTTTTCAATAAACTGGTGCATACAGCCTTTCCTCCTGGAAACAATGAATTCTCCATTATAACAGGGAACCCCCGGTTTTCTAGGGGGGGAAGCGACACGGGCACTTAAGAAATTGATAATGGATAATTATTGGAGTGGATACCGCATTTTCATGGGGTGTCGTGTTAGTCGTCGCCCTACCCCCTAACCACTAACCACTAACCACTACCAATTATCAATTATCAACTACCCCCCTCCCCCTAACAATTTTTTTGCGTTGCGATATAATGAGGTATAATTCTACAAACCGTTGTTTAACGTATGAGGAGAGATTCATGATTGTTACCACAACCGAATTGTTTAAGCAGGCGTACGGCAAATATGCTGTCGGTGCTTACAACATTAACAATTTGGAGCAGACAATCGGTCTTTTCCGTGGGAATCTTGGCAAACACCAGAGCAATTCCGAACCGGAAGACCCGACCAAAGCCGCTCCATTCATCATCCAGATTTCTCGTGGTGCGCGGGATTATTCGGACAAACGTTTCCTCGAAGCGATGATTCGTACGGCGGAAAACGTTTTCCCCGAAGCGATTTTTGCCGTCCACCTCGACCATGGAACCGAAGAGGTCTGCTACGATTGTATCGACAGTGGTTTCTACAGTTCTGTGATGATCGATGCCTCACACTGTCCTTTTGAAGAGAATATCGCGATTACCCGCCGCGTGGTGGATCGTGCTCACGAAAAGGGAATCGTCGTCGAAGCGGAATTGGGGCAACTCGGTGGTGTCGAAGAAGATATTGTGGGAAGTGTGAAACTGACCGACCCCGATCAGGCCGCGGAATTCATTGAACGATCCGGTTGTGACTCTCTGGCCGTCGCCATTGGAACGAGCCATGGCGCGTTCAAATTCTCCGGTTCGCAGAGCCTTCACTTCGACTGCCTGGAAAAAATCCAGCAAGCCGTTCCGGCCAACTTCCCGTTGGTCATGCACGGTTCCAGCAGCGTCCCGCAGGAATGGGTTCAGCGCATCAACAATGCCGGTGGAGCCATGAAAAATGCTTGCGGCGTGAATGAAGAGGAATACATCCGTGCCGCCAAACTTGGCGTTTGCAAAATCAACATCGATACCGATGGCCGTCTGGTTTGGTGTGCCACGCACCGCGAATTTTTCCGCGACCATCCCGATCAATTCGACCTCCGTCCGCCGGGAAAACTCTTCATGGCGAACTACGCGGAATACATCCAGCACAAGAATTCCAAACTCGGTTCGCTCGGACAACTGGAAAGTGTTCGTGAAGCATTGAAATAAGACGTAAGGGATATGATGGGCGAGTTTTTACTCGCCCTTTTCTTCATCGCTATCCCATAGAAAGGAAGCAAGGGCATGCTTAAATCCGTTTCTTTGAACCAATTTACCGTATTTAAAAAACTGAAATTCCATTTTTCTCCTGGAATCAATGTTTTCATTGGCGAAAATGGAACTGGAAAAACCCATCTTCTAAAGGTGCTTTACGCGGCGGGGGCGACTATTCTTTCTGCGGAAACAGGGTTTTCGGAAAAACTAAACCGTGTTTTTCTTCCATCGGGTGGAAATATCGGCCGTCTGGTAAAACGGAATAATGTCAGTAGTAGAGCTTCCATCGAAATTCAGCGAACAGAACGAACTGAAACCGGGACAGATACTGCCCCCTTCCCCACGTTACGAATTCGCTTTTCCAACCATGCTCGTGGAAGTAAGGCTAAAGTTACGACCTCCTTCAACTGGCGTGAGAATCCATCCTCCGTCGTGTATATTCCGGTAAAGGATATGCTGGCAAACGCGCCGGGATTCCGCTCCCTCTGTAGCAGTCACGCAGTTCATTTTGAGGAGGTTTATCTGGACATCGTGGATAAGGCGTTTTTTCCAAAACTGCAAGGTCCCGCGACGAAAGATCGTAAAAAGATCGAAAAGATTCTATCGGAAGCCATGTCGGGTAAAGTGATTTTTCGTGGAGAGGAATTCTTTCTTCAAAATAAGCAGGGGAAACTGGAATTTACACTTTTGGCGGAGGGGTTCCGTAAGATTGGGCTTTTATGGCTTTTGCTTCAAAACGGGAGCCTGTTAAAAGGTTCCGCCCTGTTTTGGGACGAACCCGAAACCAACCTGAATCCTAAATTAATGAAAACGGTTGTTTCCGTTCTTCTGGCCATGCAAAAGATGGGGGTACAGATATTTTTGGCAACCCATAATTATACGATTTTAAGAGAGTTGGATTTGCAAATGAACGAATCCTACAGAAATGCGGCCATCCTGTATCATAGCCTGTATCGAGACAAGGCTACGGATGAAATAGGTGTCAACAGCACGAAAACCTTTCAAGACATTGATCCGAACGCCATTGTAGATACGTTTGGAGATCAATTGGAACGGGATATGAAACTTACTTTTGAGGAAAAGCGTTCTCCGCGGGAAGGTCAATGAACAATATTATTGTACTGGACGGTTTTTCCATCAACTTTGGGAATGCGCGGGCATTTATTTTTGACGAAAAGAATAAAACCTCCGACCATTTTCATGGGATGCCGATGAAAGCGGTGGACATTATTGTCGAGGAGGATACCTGTGACTTCTACATTGAATTAAAGGACTACTCTTCTCCAGAACGAAGGAACGAGTCCAAGCCAGAGGATTTTCGAAAACATTTGAGGGAGTATCTCAAGTATAAATTTCGAGACACTTTCCTTTATCGTTACGCGGAAGGGCGAATTCCTAAAGAAATACACTACCTCTGTTTAGTGGAAGCGGATCCTGCGATGACGCAACACATGACCCAGGAGCTTAAAAAAGAGTTGCCGCTCGGCATGGGGCCGCGATGGAAGCAACCCCTTGCGAGTTCATGTTTTGTCATTAATTTAAAAACTTGGAATCATCTATTTCCCCAATGGCCCGCGGAAAAAGATATTTGAAACCTCCAGGAGAGGAAAATTCCTTTCCCCTTTTTTTATTTATTGGGCATTGTGTGAAATACGTTCCCAACAACGTTCACGTTCCACCTTTTGTTCCGGCGAGAGATTCCAGAAGGAATACGACTCTTCCGTCACGATTCCCAAATCTTTCAAAATGGTGGGAGCAATATCTCGCAGGAAAATAGGCTGATCGTTCGTGACCATCTTTTCATGGGTATCACCAGGTCTTTTTACCAGAAAAAAGGGATTTTTTCGTTCCAGAACCGGTTCCAAATGTCCTCCATGGTCTCCCATGACGATGATATAACTGTTATCATAAACGTCACTCTTTTTCAGCAATTCCAGAAACCGTGCCACGCCATCCAAATCCATCTTCCCTTTTTGCAAATAACGATTCCGATCGTATATCGAGAGTTGTCCAATGGGATCATGGGTACCAAAAAATGATATAGTACGAAAATGGGTTGCTTTTGTTTTAGTAGTTCATCAGGGAGATTCGCAAAAAAAGGGTCTGGAGAATCTAGAGAAACAGAATTTTCCATTTCTTCAGCTCCGCTACTATTGAAATAATCATATTCCAAACAATATGTTATCAAAGAGTCACGCCACAAACAGGAATATCAGAGAAGGCACGACGGTTTGAACCAGACTAAACTGTTTTAATGTAAGCATCCAGACGATATAATTTCCCAGATAAATATTCATTCCTGTAAACCAGAATACCGAGGCCAACAGGAGTGATACGGAAAGGATTTTCCAACAATCTTTCATTTTTGATCCCTGAAATAAAGCAGCGTACGCAGTGAGTCTCCAACGGGATACGTTTCCAGATGAGTATAATATTTTCGGAATGTCTGGATACAATGCTCCAAATGATATTGGGGAAAAATATCTTCACGAGAACTTAAAAGCCGTTGTACCTGCGAATCTTCTTTGGGGACGAACTCGATGACCGCATGGGAACTCAACTTCCGAAAAAATTGTGCCACATAATCCATCGGAAGGTTGTTGCCAATACAAAGATGATGAATCAAGGCAAGTCCCAACGCCAAATCGCATTGCCCACGCTCAAGAAACGAAGCCCGCTCCTGATTCATCCAACCGATACCGGGCGAAGGATTGCATAAATCCTGCAAAATCGGATAGATGTGCTTTTCTTTTTGTCTGCGCACCTGGACGTAGTTTTTGTCCACAGCCACGGGGTCAATATCTGCGGAAACGACGACCGGAATATCCGTCGGCAAGGCACGTGAAAATTCACCACAGTTCGCCCCCAAATCGCAAACCATTTGCGGACGCAGCGTTTGACAAATCGATCCCACAAGTTCTTTTTTGCACTGAAATGCTTCTTCGGAATAGTTGGTATCGTTATAGTAATCTCCCCATTCCGTGGGTGGATAGGGAGCCTTGATACGCTGCACCCAATCCAAAAGTCCTTCCAACATCCGAATCAGTTGTTTTTGGGAAAGAGTTCCGATCTTTTTGGGAACATTGCCACGGGTACTTTCGTATTTTCGCAACAGCCTGGCGTGGCAGTGAATATGAATCAGGCTGGAAAGGCTCCATCGGCTCGACCACGGCAGGTTTTGAGAGACAAAATCGACCGGAAAGCCATCCACCCAATCCCGAAAGAGGGCGGAGAACCGTAAATCTTTCTGGCTCATCAGCAGCAAAGGTCCCAGAAAGTGCATCACAAATTGACGGTACGCTGCCCACGGAGAACCTTCCTGATATTTTTCAAACGACAGAATATCGATAAAAATAGGCCGACCTCGATACATCTGAACGTTGTACGCGGAAGCATCTTTCAACGTCATCCCTTTTTTCAAGGCGGCCAACTCAATTTTCAACGTCAAAATCGCGGAATCCCGCAGTTGATGGAAACTCCACTCATACGGCCAGGAAAGAAACGGTACTTTTTCCACGCGGAGGTACTTCCAGACACCTTCCTCACGCGGCCGACCGGAAGGCAATTCGCACTCCACAAAAGGAATCAGCCAACCAGCCGTCTGCAATTGTTCGGAGAGTCCCGATTCCACAAAATGTTGGTAATTCTCCTTGCCAACCGATTGCACCGTCCGATAGATTTCGTCGCCGGTTTCCCATACTCCACCTGCCGGATCGCGGAAGGAACCAAAATTCTGCACCCAGGAACTCATTCGTTGGAGACTCCATCTTTATTCGGAACGGTCGTATCCCAGTCATCCAGAGAATCTGCCTGCACCTTTTTGGCTCCAAAGAAAAAATTCCAAATTGGGCGAAAAAAAGCCACGATTCCCAGGAAACCGGCCGCCAGAATCTGCAAAATCATACTTCCCGTAAAGGGATCGAGATAGGCCCAAAGCATTTTAATTTTCCTGTCTTGCGTTTTGGTGTTTATGAAAATACTTGAAATAAATATCCTTTAAAATGTGTATTTTATCCCCCCCCCGCAAAAGTCAAGTACTACCTATATTAAGATTAAAAACTTTTTGAAATTTTAGAAAATTTTTGCAGCAATTTCAAAAACAGAAGAAAAAACCAATCACTCTAAAAAACCGGGAATGCGGCAGAAACATCCACACCCCCGGTTTTTACAACAGAAATCAATCAGTTAAAAGGATAAAATTTTACTACGAAATTTCTTCCAGAATCTCTCGCACTTTCCATGGCGTTCCCAACAGAGCCGGGATATTTTCTTCGACATATTTCTGAATCGATTCTGTCGCCGCACCGCAGGCATCCAGTGCCATGCAGGTTTGGTAGCCGAGATCGTAGGCACTCATGGCCGTGGCCTGGGCACAGACGTTCGTCAGGAAACCTGCCACGATCAGGTTCCGAATCCCGTTTTTCTGGAGAATTTCCTGCAAATCGGTATGGCTGAAGGCGCTCAACATGGACTTGTTTACCAGTAAAAGGTCGCTCTCTTTCGGAGCCACTTCATCCACAATCATCTGTCCCCAGGTACTGGGAGCAAACATACGATTTTCCAGAATTCCGGCCAGGATTCCGCGACACGCATGTTCCTGAACCCATTCCTCATTCAAGATAAACGGACAGTGGATGATCAGGCACCCCTTTTCCCGTCCCCGCGTCAAAAGATATTCAGCATTGGCAAGCGTCTGATTCCGAACCATCTCCCCCTGCACCAATTCATGCAATTTCCCGCCTGGAGAGCAGAATTCATGCTGGAACTCAATCAAGATCATTGCCGTTTCGTTGGCTTTCATTCATCCATCCTTTCTCTTGGGGAATTTCTCCCAAAAACTACTACGAACGTTTACAAAAGACGTCTATACTCCCCTGAACAGAGCCAACTAATGGTGTGAGCGTCACTGGATGAGGATTAATGTATGAATCAACGCAATAGGACTCTGTACTGTCAATCACAGAAATGTCAAAACGCAGGGACTTCAAAAACTGGATATATTCATCGGCATCTCCTCCAAGAGCCTTAAGAGAGTCGGGAATGACTTCCGAAAAGAGCGTCATGGGCTGATTGGCCTCGAAAATTGGCAAAAGACCTTTCAAGGCTCGCTGTTCCGCTCCTTCAACATCCATTTTGACCAAACGTATACGGCTGTATTCCTCCGATGGAATCAAATCCCACAAAGGCTTCAGAAGAATTTTTTCCTGAACAATTTTCTCTTGCGTTTCATTCGCTATCACGGACGAACGGCCACGTTCTTCAGTATGGAAATTCAGATACGTTTCTCCCTCCTCATCCCACGCGCCGTAAGGGAGAACCACCACATTGGTAATATGGTTCAACTCCAGGTTTCGCAGCAACCTTTCTCGGGTAAGTCGAGCCGGTTCTACAGCATAGACTTTTCCCGTCGGCCCTACCAATCGAGAAGCCAGCAAGGTATAATATCCTATATTGGCACCCATGTCTATCACAATCTCTCCAGGACGGATTGATTTCAAAAAAAGTTCGGTCGTTCCCTGCTCCCAGATGCCAAAAAAAGCGATGCGATTTTCAATGAACTGTCTTAAATCCGCGTATATTTGAAATCCAAAACGAGTTTTTACCAAAAAATTCTCTTCCCGCCAAACAAGATAGCGCAAATCCATATTCCAAATCACTTTTTTCAATCCCCTCGGCAACCATCGTCGAGTCAGGAAAAATCGAGAAAATGTCAGCAAGGAGTTCAAAAAAAATTTTTTCATGAAAAAATCTCCAGTTTATTCATCATGGGAAGCTGCCACTACAAAAGAAATTTCATTATAGCACACCTGGAGGATGTGTCAAGTAAAAGGATTATTCCGTTGGAATCCGTTTTCAATACCCCAAACCGTTATTCCTTTTCGCATTCCATCTCAATCAACAGAGGAACGTCGTTGATCCGCACATTCTTCACAAGAACCTCCTTTTCCAACGTCTGAAATTGCAGTTTCTGTCGCAGGCCATTGAGGGAATCGATCGCCCACACTTGGGTGACATCCGACGGCAGCTTCAAATCGACCGGGATACGAGCCGTTTCATCTGCCGCCTTTCCTCCCAGCCACAGCGCAAGTCCTTTTCCTTTCGGCGTTTGGAAAGAATACGTTCTCAACCGTTTGGAATCGAACGTCCCCTCCACCGCAACCTTCCATTCCATCGGTTTCCAGTCCTCCATTCCGGTCGCCAGATTCCGAATCATGTAAAACGCGGCTTGCGGCTGGAGCGTCGTGACGGGGTCGGTATCGACGGTGCGACGAAAAAGGCTCAAATCCAACGCGCCGTAAAAGGGCTGGTGCAGTTCGCAGAAAAAGGAGACCAATCCCAGCCCGGCATCCTGAACGTAACATTGTGCTGTATATTTGGCTTTTTCCATTTCTGTCGCCCGGACTTTGCCGCGCCACAAAACCGCCTCGTCTTCTGGCAGAAAATCGGGATAATTGTAGGACATATTCCATTCTGTCGCCATGAATTCTCCCTGAAAACCTTTGCCGCGTGCCCATTTTTGGAGTGCCCGCACGTCGGCAGGATATGCCAGCAACTCTTCCGGTCGGGGTTGGTAATACGGGTGCCAGCCCAAAACGTCCACTTCGGAAAGGAGTTCCGCAAAAGCTCGAATTCGCGTATCTTCCCGTTCCTGACGCTGCCACTCTTCGGCATTCCAATGCTGACAACCCCACGGAAAACCAGAGACGGAACCGATCACCACTTTCGCCTCAGGAGCCAGTTTCCGAATCAGCCGAATGGTGCGATGAGCCAGATTCAGGTAATTCTCCACACTCACCGTATCTCCCCAGTAAAGCGGGATGTTCCACTCATTCCAAACCTCAAAATATCGCACGCGGTCACGATACTTCCGCACCATGAACTCGACGTACTTCTCCCACGCCGCGAGAGCTTCCGGCGTTGTGGGCGGGTTGGGCGAATCGTAGTACCATTCCCAAAGTTGCGGAAATGGACGTTGCGTATTTTCCTGCCGCGTGGGGTCTGGCAAAGCTGTCCGTTGGTCGGTATAAAGTCGATTGCCAAAGTTGAGACAGAAAATGATCTCCATCCCCTGGCGTTTCAGTTCCGTAATGGCCGCGTCCGTCACGGGGTCAACCTCGTAAACGCCCTGGACACGTTCCACCTCATGCCAGTTGATCGGGTCGTCGTGATACCCGATTCGTACCCATTTCAACCCTGCCTCGTGCATCGTCGGCCAGAGCGTGCGAAGCATGTCGATTTCATTCCGGCCATGTTCCGTCGAACTGGCGATGATCCCCGTCCCTGCCGAGACTAGTGCCACATTTTTCCCAGCGGCATTGTAAATCTCCAACTCGGAAATGGAGAAACAATAACCGTAATTTTCCGTCGAAACCGTCCGTGTGGCAACCACCCGAACCGACTTGGCCGCCGTGGGTGGAAAATCGAGCGTCCACTCCCGTTTCTCCGGTGGAAGATTGGGATTTCCCTCCCACAAAACTTGCCACGTAAAACCGTCGGAGCTGCACTCCACCCGCATTGCTTCGGGCAGAGCCTCCCCCACCTCCACCGCGTTGGAGACCGGCAACTTGGTATAAAACGGACGTTCCCCCCCTTTCGGACGCTTCTTGAAAACCATCCGTGTGAGGGTCTGTTCCTGAGGAAAATCGAGCCGCACCCAGGCCGGATCCATATCGGGACGGCGGGTTCCCCGACTCAGCCAGCACGTTTCCGCGTTCCCGTCAATCAGGTGAACCGGTTCCAATGGCTGGTAATCAGTTTTGCGCGAACGCGGCATTCCCGACGTATTGATACCCAGAAAATTCGACCGCAATTCCGAACTCTTTTTCAACGACAACTTCTGACGGGGCGTTTCGTTCCCTTCCTGCAACGGTTCATCCGGTTGAAAATCAGGAGGTTGCGCCACGATCCAGGTATTCCCCAATCGCCAGACTTCCTTTCCCGCACACCGTGTTTGGAGGGTGGGAGGGTCGCTGACCACCACCTTTTCCTCCGCGCAGAGTGCCGCCACTCCTCCCCACAACATCACCATTCCGCTCCAGAAAGAGAACGTTCGCATGATAACCTCCCTCAATTATTTCGTCGTGATGAAAATATTCCGATACGACGATTGAGCCGGTGGGCCAGCATGGATCTGAAGTCCCAGAAGCCCGGTTTTCGGGATGGAATCATCCAGTTCCGAATACTCCACCGTCTGAACACCGTTGACAAACAACTTCACAATCGGACCGTCGCACAGAATTTCGTAACGTGTCCATTCCCCCGGTTTCCAAACGGCCTGCTGGATTTCCGGTGGTGCGGTCTGCAACATCTTCCGCCGCCGGGACTCATCGTACAGACAGCCCCAGTAACCGCCATCACTCGTCATGTCGGCCTGATAACCGATCATTTCGTGATTGTTGGGAATCCGCTCGGAACGGAACTGTATCCCCGCATTTCCCTTTTCGCCCACGATTTTCGCTTCCAGCCGCAGGTAAAAATCACCAAAACGTTCTTTCGTCGTCAAAAACTCATTCTGTCCTAACGGCTTTTCCATCGAGCCACCGACAATCGCTCCCTCGACCACCTGGAAAATGTCCTCCCGACCTTCCCAGCCAGTGAAATCTTTGCCGTTAAACAACGCTTTTTCCGGGAGACTCTGATTCAATGACGCCAAAATCGGCTCGACCATTTCCCGCTCTTCCGCCCGCGTCGCCACCGCCAAAACCGCATGGCACATCTGCTTTTTCTCCAAAATCGCAATGTCCCACCGCTTCAAAATCCGAATGTAGCCGCGCAGGAGCCGAATCCGATACTTTTCCACCGGGTGCGTCATCGCAAGCCGCATGAGCAACGGTGCCACATCGTACGTCGGCCATGCTCCCAACGCCTGCGTCGCCGCGTCCATCACACGGTCGTCCCCTTCCCTCGCCAGACGTTCCAAAATCACCAACGATTCCGGGATTCCCATCAAATTCGCAATCCGCACCACCGGCAGCAGGTCTTGCGCACAAAAGGCCTGCAACTTGGCAAACGCCTCCTCTTTCGCATCCATCCGCAGACAGAGATTGGCCGCCTCTTGCTGAACTTCTTCCGAAGAAAAGTCTTCCGGCTTCTTCGTTTTCAGATAGTTTTCCAAATCCTGCGGCGTCGGAGCGGCAATGCGGTCCCACACCGTGGCGTCGGGACGTTCCTTCCAAACAGCGTCCAGCGTCACGGCAGGCAAAAGAACAATCCCTGCCTCAGAGGCCAAATTCGCCTTCGCAATGCGGCTCGTCGGTTCGTCCACTTTTGCGTCCAGAACCGCCTGATAACAGCCCTTTTCGTTTTCCTTCTGATTTTCCTTCCTGAAAACTTCCGCGGCAAAAAACATTCCGTCCGCCGCCGCTTGCCGAAGTTCCTGCTGCGGAGCTTTCAAAAATGCCTTGACCTGTGCCAGGGAATCCTCTGTCGCGATCCGTCCCAGAGCTTTCAATGCCGCCGCCCGCACACAAGGAGCCGACGCCTCGTTTTTCAGCAGTTCCCCAATGGCCGGAATCGACACGGCGTCTCGCTGATTGCCCAACGATTGCAGAATCCCCGCCAGGCAGTTTGGCTCCGACGTTTTACCCAAGGCCGCCCGCAAAACCGGCAATCCCGCCGCGTTGGGAAGGTTCTCCAGCGCCGTCCGGGCATTCGTGTTCATCCGCACGTCCAGGAGCATTTTTCCCAATTCCTCCGCAACCGCCACGTTGCCGGTTCGCACCGCTTCGTCGCAAAACTGCTTCTGCGCGTGGAGTGAGTCGTCCCCCCACGCAACCGTTGCCAAAATTCCCCAAAAGACGCATAAAAATATTGTGTATCGCATGATTTATTCCTTATTTTCTCGTTTAGGTATCCTTTTCAACTATCAAACCATCCACGGTTCACGGGACGCGCGGTAACGTAACCGGTTCGCCTCGTCATCGTTCAAAAAAGTAGCCGTTTGGGGATCCATTTTCAGTTCCCTCTTCAAAAGCCACGAAAGTGCCGACGCGTGGCACGCAATGTGCGACGAACGAATCACCTCCGCGTTGCAAACCGGCTGCTGGCGGGTCGGAACGCAGTCCAGGAAATTCCGTACATGCGTCTTCGCGTTCGTTCCGGCAATCGTCTTTTCCGTGGAATAAAGCGGTGCCGACGAGACCACCATCCGTCCGGTATCCCCCGTTTCCACCCAGCCATCCGTCCCTTCCAAACGAATCGGGCACGTTCCCAGTCCCAACCAACCATTGGGACGCATTACCAGTTTCACGCCATTTTCATACTCCGCGTAGGCACGATCCCCTTCCGCCCAGTAGCGTACGGGCATTGTGCCATCCATTCCCAACGCCCACTGGCACAAATCGACCGTATGCGCCCCCCAGTCCAAATGCCGTGCCCCGGAATCGAAATCGTCGAAGCCACGCCAGGCTCCATTGCAGTAGGCCATATTAAACGGACGCCACGGAGCGGGGCCAAGCCACAAATCCCAGTCCAGTTCCTCCCGGTCGGGAATCGGCTGCGCGGGAAGCCAGTCGGTTCGCTGATTCATGTAGTAAATCGAAGCGTGTACCGTGTGAATCTTCCCCAGCTTGCCACTTTGCGCCAGCGCACAGGCATACTGGAAATTCCAGACGCTCCGTCGTTGCGTCCCGCCTTGAAAAACGGTTCCGCACTGCCGCATTGTCTCGGCCAGTTTGTTGCAAAGATCAATCGAAATGGCACACGGTTTCTCGCTGTAAACATCCTTCCCGGCGCGGGCGGCGTAAATCGACGCGTGGGCGTGCCAGCGATCTCCTGTGGCAATCAGTACGGCGTCAATATCCCGGCGATCCAGAAGTTCCCGAAAATCGCGATACATCGCCACGTCGTTTGTGCCCTGCGTCTTTTCCGCAAGTTCCTTGACAGCCAGGCGACGATCCTTGCGAACATCCGCAATGGCTGCGAATCGCACTTCTTTTTCCGGCAAAAAACAGTTCAAAACGTAGGTGCCACGGCTACGGATTCCAATGCCACCCAAAACAATTTTCTCGTTGGGCGAAACGGCACCCTCCCTCCCCAGAACACTCTGGGGAAAATACAACACGGCGGAGCCGGCAAGGGCACTTTTCAAAAAAGTACGGCGGCTATTCCCTGTAATCTTCATACAAAATCTCCTTTTTTAA
>JAUNBF010000005.1:99200-108026 GCA_030527185.1 Planctomycetia bacterium
CTATCAACTATCAATTATCAATTATCAATTGATACCCCATTTCCAGTATTTCTCTTCGGGCTTTTTCCGTGGCGGTTCGGTCTTTGGGAACCTTCCATTCGATGGCGGAGGTGTTGGCGTCGTTCCAGAGGACTTCTGCCAGAATTTCCTGAAGTCTCCTGGCCAAAGCGGCACCTTTTTCCGGGTCAGTCTGTTTCAGAGCTTCGATTTCCATCCGCAAACGGTGAATCAGTTCGTAATCCCGGACACTTTGCGCCATCGCTTCCATCTGTTTCCCGGCCACCACGTCAGGCTTGTCGGGGTCGATGAAAAGGGGGCAATAGGCATTTCTACCCAGTGCGTACTCTTTCCAGGACGAAACCCCGCTACCATCTCCCAGTGCCCAGAAAAACGATGCTTTCGCCCCTATCGCCGCCCCGTGCCACGCCTGGAGCAGGAAATACGAATAGGGGTCGAGCAGCCGCACCGGACCGGAGCAGGAATAGAGATGAAGCGTCTTTCCCTCCTCACGCAGGGAGAGGTAAAATGAGTCGAACGCCTCCCGATTTTGCAACCACGTCGGACGATTCGGACACAAAACATCGCATCCCAGGAAAAACTCTCGCGGAGCCTTTTCCAACTTGCGATAACAGGGGTCTTCCCAAACATTCACGTTCACGCCCGATTTTTCAATCGCCGCGATCCACGCCATCAGACCAGTGATGTCCGTTCCGTCGTGGGGTTCGTCGTGGATGAGAAGGTGAACGTCGGAAGCCTCGATTCCCTTCGTTTTCCAATGTTTTTCCCACGCCTGGAGCCAATTTTTCACCACCGTTTCAAATTCCGGCGTTCCGACCTTCTGTCCCAGAAAAGTCGGACGTGTCTGGCTGCTCCAACCTCCTTGTGCCAAAAAGACGAACCATGCTTTCGCGTCGGGATACATGGCAAGCCACTGGTCAAACTCAGCCGTATCGAGTTTCACCTGCAAATCGTCTCCGCACTGGACGTTCATCAAAACCGTCGGTCTGGCCCACGGTGCGTTGACATGGCGGGAACGCACGTAACGCAAAAACGAATCCCGATTCCCTTCGTTGACGTTGTAAGCTCCTTTTCCGTGGATATAATCCCAGCCTCCCATCAAAAGGGTGGTCTTTTCGGGAAACTGCCATGGATAAATCGTCCACGAAAGCGGAATTTTCTCCTCACCGCAACGAATCGTGGCGTGAAACGTCTCTTTTTTCTTTAATTCCAGCCCTTTCGGACAAAAAGCGAGAAAAATCTGCCCGACCAATCCCGGTTGCAGGGAAATTCTATAGCGATTCCCCTCCGCCGCCACTTCCGGCAGCGCTGCCGCAACCGGTTCCCCATCATTCGTATCTGTCCACAAAACCGTCCGCACTTCCAGTTCCGCCCAGGGAGCCAACCCCTCCACTTCCAGCACGATTTCCCGCGTTTCCGCCGCCGCATTGTAGGCATTGATACTTGCCAGGCACGTTTCGCCGCACATCCCCGCAAGCGTCATCTCCGCAAGCGGCTTTTTTTCAGGAATCACAAACCGTTCCAACGGATCCCAGGGGGAAGTGGTTTGCAGCGTGATTTCCGCACATCCCGCCCCTCGCCAAACTTCCGCCAGAAGATGGTAAATCTCTGCGTGCGTCGGAGTTATGGGAAAAACGGTCGAAAAATCGGTCGTCTTGAACGTCACCTCTTCAAGCGGCAATTTTCCCAACTTTTGCAGAATCCCTTTCCGCGCTTCCTCCGCCATCGGTGCCGTTTCCGCCAGCGTTTTCACCGCTTCCACGTCCCGCGACAGGCGTCTTTGCAAAGCTCCCTGAATCCGAATGCCTGCCACCCAATCGTTCAGGTTTTCGACCACCTCTCCCTCCGCTTTCCGGCACTCCTGCGACGTAGAAAAAATCCGAAGTTCGTCGCCAAAGAAAAACGTACCGCGTGGAATTCCCACAATGCGGACAAAACGCCCGAAAACCCGCAAGGGCTGCGACCGAAAACAGCGAATGGCGTACCCTTCCGCGGACTCTCCCCGTTGGGCAATTTCATCCGCCACCAAATCCCGCACCTGCCGAAACGTTTTCCCGTCGTCGCTCACCTGAACGTAGATTGCCAACGGCCATTGCACGCCTGCCACACCTGCTGCCGTCGTCCATTCCACCGCTCCAATCGGCCGCACCTCTTCCAAATCGACCGTCACCACCACATACGACGCTCCCTGCCAACCGACCGTCCCTTTCTGCGTCCAGAAATAGCTGCTCGTCGTCTGACCATCGGTCAACTGAACGGTATCGTCCGCGTCGGTACAATAGGAGTAGCCCGGCTTGGGGGAAAGCGTGTATTTTTTCCCCAGAGCGAGATTCCCCTCCTCCGCAACCGCCAGAGAGGAGAGAAAACCGAGGAAACCTGTTAAAAAACCTATTTTTCGGAACATTTTTTCCTCCTTGTCGTTTATTTTTCGTCCTTCTTTTTTCCCGGCAAAGGAAAAACCACCTCCTCGGAATCGGTTCCTTTCAAATCATGGGGCGTGCCATTGACCAAAATCTGGAACGAAGTTTGGGGCTTGCTCACAAAAATAATCGTATCTTTCTCCCAAGTTCGTATCGGGAAAGGAGTTGCCACACGATAACCATCCTGCCAGGCCACCTGAATTCCATCCTGTTCCCCCAACAGCCGCAGCCGCAAAGCGACCGGAACGCCGGGATTGATGTCGGCAGAATAGTGGACGTTGTTCACCGGGTCGATCGAGTCCGGCAAAAGTCCATAGGAATCCCCTTCCTCATAAATTTGTCGTTCAGTAGAAAGGGTGATTTCTTCCACCATTTTCCGCCAAAATGCCCCTTTTTCCGGTGGCAAAACCTCGGCTAGTTCCAGCAGACCATAGGCGTAAACCGTTCCAATCCACTGCACCGGGCGACCTATCCAGTTCGGACTTTTCCAGTTCGTCGCACCCAAAACGCCAATCGTCGCACCATACTGCATCGGACGCTCCGGCGTGTCCCAAAGATAGATATAAGTCAGCCCTTCGTAAGCCCACCGAAACGCCTCTTCCAGAAATTCCCGCTCCTGCGTAAGCCGATACGCCAGCACATTCGCGCGAATCGCAATTGCCGCAGCCAGTGGATCGGGCGTATGGAGCGGCATTTCCCAACACTGCGCTCCCCGTGCCACCTGAAAACGGCGGGCTGCTTTCAGAATTTCGCAACCCGCTTCGAGATACTTCGCTTCCCCTCCCACCGCGTACTCCCACAACAGATTCCACGCAGGTCGGGCATAAAGTCCCAACGCGGTATTCTCAAAATGCCCTTCCGCGTACTTGCCATCGTAGGTAAAACGCCCGCCTGCCTTCCAGGTTTTCCAGGCCGCTTCCGCCGCGTGATGCCACTGTGCCCGACGCTGCTGTGCCTTCCCACGGAGGAAGTAAATCGTGTCGTTTTCCACATGCGTTCCGCCACCGACGAACGCTTCCCAATTCCCAACGTTCCCGCCGATTCGCCACAAGGCCGACGCAATGCCACTGTACGGCTGCCGCTTCCACCGCTCTTCCACCGCGTGTCCCCAACCCTCTCCCGGAATGAACAATTTCCCGGTCTCCATCGCCTCTCGGTACTGCGCCAGACGTTCTTCGATCGGCCTGTCCCGATACGTGGTCGGTGAGCGACGCAATTTGGTAAGTTGCCGCGTCACACCGTCTCGATTCAATTCCGCCACCTTTTTCGGCGACGTCACGAACAGACGCACCTTTTCTCCCGGCTGCAATTCCAGTCCCATCCGTCCGTCCATCGTTCCGTCGAAGTAATTCGGAATGGCAAACGTGGGCTGCAAGGCGGGATTTTCCCACTGCAATCGGAAAGTGGCGTCCTGTGTCAAAACGCCCATCCACTGTTGCGTCAAAAGATTTGGATCAGGCCGAAACCGCTTGTGTTCCTCGGTGCGAATGTCGAGTCGGGAAGAACTCCACTCCCCCGCTTCCAGAATCTCCACCCCCGGCACCACCGCGTAAACCATCGGCGAAACCATCCGCACCACCGGGCACGCCATCCCTTTTGCCGCGTTTTCCGAAAGGGTAAATTCCACCCATCCTTCCCCCACATCAACCGAAAGTCCCTCTTTTTTCCACTCCAAAACCGCTCCCACCAGTTTCTCTCCCACACGCAACCACGCTACCGATTGGTCGGGCGACTCACACCACTGGAACGTTTTGCCATCCACGATTTTCCAGTCCGACGTGATTTTCGCCTCTCTCAAAATCGTCGTTTTTCGCTCCATGGCCGGAAAACCTTCCGTTTCCAGCCGCCAAATTTTGCTTTCCATCGGCAAGGCTGGATTTCCCTTCCAGATTTCGATTCGCTCTTCGCCAGGAGCCAAAATCATCTCGCGACCATTGGCTCTGGCATGAATTTCCCCATCCGTCCGATTTTTCCAGCAACACCGCACTTCCCCAGCCATTTCGGAAGGTAAAATCTCCATCGAAACAGGAGGCGTTTCCACCTGATACAATTCCATCCGCTCGATTTCCACCACTCCCACCCCCGATGCCGGGTCCAGACGAAGCCGTTTCAGAGGTGTTTCGGAAGTCCACGTCACCGTCCACGTTTTCCACTCCGCCGCATCCAGAAAACAGGTTCGGTGCATGGCTGCGTCCTCCGTAAAATGAGGAAATTCGGAGTTCGTCCAGTAAAGACCATCCGTTTTGAGAGCCGTTCCCCGAAGCGTGATTTTCAGGCAAAGCGTCCCCTGCCACGTTTCTTTCAGAGATTCCACCGAAACCATCATGTAGGGGTCTTCATCCGAACACTCCACCACCAAAGCTCCCTTTTTTTGCGTGAGCGTACAATTCCGCAAAGCCTGCCAACCTTCCGTAGAATCGGGCGTCTCGAAATCCCACGTATAAATCAGACGTTCCTTTTGCGGAATCTCATGAGTTTGTACCCAGACCTGAGCATCGTTGCCCAACAACCACGAAGAAAACAATACCACACAACATCCAGACAACCATCGCATTCGCATTTACTCCATAGAAGGAACCAGGGGGGAAACTCGGGGGTTTTTATTTGATAATTGATAATTGATAATTGGGAATTGCGTTTTCCTACCAAGCGGCGATACTTAAAACGACATAACCCCTCTGTAAAAAACACGGCTTGAACATTAATAATTATAAATTATCAATTATCAATTTAAAACGCCCGTGGAGAAAATTTTCTCCATACCCCACCATTATACTTCCCCTCCCACTGGACGGCAAGGGCTGGAAAGGATAAAATTTTTATTTCCCATCAAAAAATTTCATTTCCTTTCAATTTCAGGAGATTTTTTCATGCGTCGTCACGAAAGAGAAATTACTGACCCAAAAAAAATTCAGGCCATTCTGGAAAAATGCGACGTCTGTCGGATAGGACTGACCGACGAAACCGCTCCCTATATCGTTCCCATGAATTTCGGTTTCTCTCTTGAAAACGGCCTTCTCACGCTCTATTTTCACGGTGCTTCCGAAGGACGAAAACTCGATTTGATCCGAAAAAATCCTCACGTGGGCTGGGAAATGGATACCAACCATCAGCTTCTGGAAGGGGGCAACCTCCCCTGTCGCTATGGCATGGCGTACCAATCCCTCATCGGCACAGGAACCATTACCATTCTGGAAACGACGGAAGAAAAACAGTTCGGATTGCAGAAAATCATGGAACACTACGCCCCGCCACGTCGCTGGCATTTTCCCCCGGAAAGTCTGAAACACGTCACCGTTCTGGCTCTCCACATCACCTCCATTTCCGGCAAAGAACGAAATTTTCAAGTTTTGTAAAAACGGGGAGGCGAAGAAAAATCCAACCGCCCACACTCCTTGTCATGGCGGGAAGAATCATTTATAATGGCTGTTTCTTGAGATAAGAGGATAACAAAAGATATTCCAGGAGTGCAAAAATGACGCGATTTTGGGTAATATTACTGGTGGGAAGTCTGTGGAATTCAACGGGCTGGACGGTGGAACGGGAAGTGGCCTGTTGGGACTTTCGCTCTGCACAGGAGACGCTGGGCTGGCAGTTGGGAGGAAATATTCAGGATTTGCGGGTGAGCGACGGTGCTCTGAGAGGGACTTTTACCGGAAATGACCCGATTCTGTTCAGCCCGACGATGGACATTCCGATGAAAAAAGGGCTGATTCTCGAAATTCGGATGAAGTCGGCGGTGGAATTGACCGGGGAGCTTTATTTTACCGACACCCACGAAGGTCGTTTCGGTGGTTTTTCGGCAGAAAAGAGGCGGACGTGGAAGATTCACGGCGACGGGGAATGGCACACGTACCGTATCCGTCCCGGGTGGAATGGGTTGTCGAAAATCTTGAAATTGCGGATCGATCCGGGGAATCCCATGGCGGAATATTGGGGAAAGGAAAGTTTTGCCATGGCGTGGGTGAAAGTGATTGATTTGGATTACGATTCGCTCCGTCCGAGCGTGCCAGCGTGGAATTTTACGCAGGAAAATACGGCGGAATGGAAACTGGCGGATGGTCGTGGCGAAAAAACGTTGCAGGGGTGGGTTTTTGCCGCGGATTCGCAAAAAGAAGGTTTTCCCACACTGGAGTCGGCTCCGATTCGTCTGGAAAAGGGAACGCTGGGGAATTGGTGTACGGTTGAGATGGCGGTTTCCGCAGGAAATACGGGGAAATTGGTGTTGGAAAAGGAGGAGTGGAAAAAACCTCTGGAAGTCACATTCCAATTGCGTGCCGACGGGCAAATGCACCGTTACAACGTTCCACTGTATGGGATGGAGAGGGTTTCTTCTGACATCTGCTTTTTCCGCTTGCAGCCAAGCGACTCCCCCGCCGCGCAAGGAACTGTCCAATCGCTGGCACTGGGCAAACAGCCACAGGGAGCCGCGCAGTTGGAATTGAAAACGGTGGGACTTTCCGACGCGATCAACCGTGTGGGACAGAAACTGTCGGTCGAACTGACGATCACCAATACGGGGGGCGAAACGGCAGAAAATGTGACCGTTTCGGCGTGGAAATTACCGGATGGAATGCGGTTGGTCTCTCCGAAAGAAGCGGGCAATGTGGACAAATTGGATCCTTTTGTGCCGCATTTGTGCCGATTTTCGCTGGTAGCGGAAAAGGCGGTTCCGGCGGGAAGCGAGATGGAAATCACCGTTTCGCGGAAAAATGGGGAGGATGTTTCCGTAAAAGCTCCGGTGGAAGTTTTGCCGTCGTTGCATTTGCCCAAGGCGGATTATGTGCCTGTGCCGAAGCCTGTGGCGAGTGAGTACGAAATCGGGGCACTCTACTTTCCCGGTTGGGCGAAAACGTCGGCGTGGGAGAAGATTTTCGCGGATCCCATCCGCAAGCCGGTTTTGGGCTGGTACGACGAAGCAAACCCAGAGGTGATCGACTGGCAGATCAAATGGGCATTGGAGAATGGCATCCAGTATTTTCTGGTGGATTGGTACTGGAATCGAGGGTCGCAGAGCCTGGACCATTGGGTTCGTGGATTTTATCAGGCCCGCTACAAGTCGATGTTCAAGTGGGCGATGATGTGGGCCAATCACAACGGTCCCGGAAGTCACAGCGAAGAGGATCAGGCCGCCGTGACGCAATTCTGGATTGAAAATTATTTCCAGACGCCGGAATATTACACACTGGAAGGAAAACCGGTGGTGATGATTTGGAGTCCCGACGGAATGGATCGTGATGTGCGGGAAATTTACCGTCAAAAGGGGGTGGAATTGGCCAAGGGGGAAGGGGTGAAAAAACTCCTCGATTTGAGCCAGAAAATGGCGAAAGAGGCGGGTTTGAAAGGGATTTACTTCATTGCGATGAAGTGGCCGGAAGCCTCGACGCGGGCGGAGGATTTGCAGTGGCTGAAAGATGCCGGATTTGAAATGACCACGATCTACCACTTCATGCACCATGGAAACAAGGCCAAAAATCCGAAATATTTCGACTTTGATCTTGTGGTGGAAGCGAACATTCCGTTCCTGGAAGGAATGCACGAGCAACGGGAAATTTTGCCCTTTTTGCCGAACCTTTCGACCGGGTGGGACTCCCGTCCGTGGCACGGTTTGCGCCAGACGGTGATTCATGGTCGAACGGTTGAGAAATTCCGCCAATTGTGCGAAGATACCAAACGCTTCTGCGACGCGAAAGGGATTCGGAACGTTTGCCTGGCACCGTTGAATGAGTGGGGGGAAGGCTCCTACGCCGAGCCGAACAAGGAGTTTGGATTTGGCATGTACGAAGCTCTCCGCGACACGTTTTGCCAAAAACCGGAGGGTGGCTGGCCGCAGAATTATGCTCCGGCAGATGTTGGTCTGGGGCCGTATGACCTTCGTTTCCCGACACCTGAGGAAAAACACCGAACCCGTTGGGATTTCAGCGATTCCACGCAGGGGTGGCATTCCAACGGCAAAGATTTTCAGGCCAAAAATGGGCGACTTTCGCTGGAAACCATGTCGAATGACCCGACTTTGAGCGTTTCGCTGGGAATGGTTTTTGCCGATTCGTGGAAAAAAGTCCGCGTTCGGATGAAGGTGACGAAAACCGACGGTACTGCCGTGGCACCTTCGGGAGTGCAGCTTTTCTGGGCGACCCCTTTTGTGCCGATTTCGGAAAGTTCCAGCGTACGTTTGCCACTCCAGACCGACGGTGAGTTCCACGACTACATTTTCCCGGTCGCTTCCTCGGAATACTGGAATGGGCAGATTCGGTCCCTTCGGCTGGATCCGTGTAATGAGACTGGGTGCCAGGTGGAAATTGAAGAAATCGAATTGCAACCCTAGTGCTTTGTTATACTCCTTCCACTTTGAATTTCAGGAAAACGAAAAGAAAGCCCCTACCTTTGG